>JANLPS010000324.1:0-36049 GCA_031367385.1 Archangium sp.
CCGACGGCGGGGCCCCCTAATTTTTCAAAGCGGGGGCTCCTTGGGCTACCGTTCTCAGCCCGCTATGGAAACCGAACTCACGCTCGAAGAGCTCAAGCTGTTGCGAAGGGTCTCCCGGGCGGTCGATGACCTGCTCGAAGAGGCGCTCAAGGCCCGAGAGAGCCTCGAGCAGACCTTCAAGCGGGTGTTTCCTCCCGTGGTGCATGAGATTGGCGCGATCGCGATGGCGGTCACGACGCTCGACGAAGAGCTGAACACCTCGACCTTTCAGCACGGCGACTTCGGCGGCGTTTTTCCCGGCACGTTGCTGGCGAGCCAGGGCTGGGGCGTTCGGCTGCTCGACAACGGCAACACCCTGGTCTCGCAAGAGCTCGACCTGGTCGGCACGCCGGTGGGCGCCCTGGGTGTGGTCTTCACCGGAGACCGGCTCAAAGACGCCGCGGCGCTCTCACGGCTGGTCGACACCATCGGCGAAGAGCTCGACACGGTGCTGGCCTCGGTGCAAACCGCGAGCGAGAAGCACCAGCTGCTGGTCACCATCAACGGCTTCTTGTCGAACCGGGTCTTCGAGCTGGGCATGGACGGAGCGGTTCGCGCCCTCTGTGAGCGGGTCAAGCTGCCCGGCTTCATGCTGCTCTACCGAGACGCGGTCGAATCGGGTGCGATGCACTACCGCACGTACCGCTACGGCCAGCTCGAGCACTCGTCGAATGGGCGCAAGCACGCCGTGCTCGAAGACGCGATTCGAAAGCACGGCGCGAGCCTCGTCTCTCCCAACGACCGCAACCTGCGCGAGGCGATTGGCGAGAAGCGCGCGGTCGAGACGGTGTTGATCTCAGGCGTGGGCGACGCCGCGGCACTCGGCAAAATCACCGTCTGGAGCGGCGGTGATGGCTTCAGCGCCTACACGATGGACGTGCTGCGGCTGCTGGCATCGACGCTGGCCCAGCGGCTGATCGACTACAACCGAGAGCGCATTCACCTCTCGCAGTTCTTCAGCTCACGGTCGATTGACGAGCTGCTTCGCGACCCGAGCTACGAGTCGAAGTACCTGGCTCCGCGGGCCGAAGAGGTTGGCATCGTGTTCGCCGACATCAACGGGTTCACCAAGATCTGCGAGCAGGTGCTCGAGCGGCCCGAGCGCATCGGCAAGTTCGTCGATGACTGGTCTGACGAGGCGGTGCGAATTCTCCATCGGCACGGCGGCGTGTTCGACAAGATGGTCGGCGATTGCGTGATCGGCCTGTTCGGGCCTCCGTTCTTCACCAGCTCTCGGCACGAGCGAGCCGCGGCGGCGCTGAAGGCCTCGCTCGAGATTCAGCGCTTCACCCGCGAGACGATGAGCGCGCACCCCGAGATTTCGCGGCTCTCGGAGCTCTTGCACGTGCCCGGCCTCGGCGTCGCCATCGGCGTCAACCTGACGATGAGCTTCTGCGGTCTGTTCGGGCCGAATCGAAACTACACCTCGTTCTCGACCGGCATGAACCAGACGGCCCGGTTGCAATCGCTGGGAGGCTTTCGCGAGACCCTGGTGATGGCGCCGGTCTACGCGGCTCTCAAGGGCACTGATGACCCCGAGCTCAAGGCCCTCAAGTACGGGCCGCTCGAGGAGACGCCGGTGAAGAACGTGGCGCAGCCGCTGCGGTATTACAAAGTGACCGAGTGACTTGAAACCAGCATACGTGGTGAGCGCACGAAGCGTCGTCGAACGCCGAGCAAGCCGCCGACGGAGCTCAGCGGCGCCCGGCGAGCGCTCAAATCGGGCCGAGCCCGCTCTCGAGCTCTGAAAAGTCGGCCTCGCCCAACGCCGTGCTGTTCTCTTTGAGCCGCGCGAGCAGGTGTTGATCTCCGGTGTGCTCGAGCGCGCAGCCGGGGTGCAGGTACCCAGGCCCAGTGGTGGTGAAGGCGCCGGTGTCGACCTCGCGCTCGACGGCGACGCGCAAGGTGCCCTTCTCGATGGGCTGCTCGCACGATTGGCACTTCGAGCGGCTGGTCGAAGCGCGCTCGGCGTAGGGGTAGACCGCGCTGGCCTTGACCGCGGTGCCCTTGCCCTTCGCCGGGTTGGCCAAGATCGCGTCGAGCTCGTGGCGGTTGGGCACGGTGCCCGAGAAGGCCTTGAGCGCCTCGATCACCTTGGGGGCAAACGTGTTCGCCGCGCAGCTCAAGTGGTGCCACTGGTAGCTTGGGCCGTCACCGAACGCGTTGGGCGTCTCGGCCCCGAAGCGCAGCACGCCTTTGTCGATCTTCTCGCGGCAGGTGCGGCAGGTCGCGCGGTTCGACTTCGACTCCTCGATGATGTCGGCCATGTGGTGGTGAAGCCCCCTCGGCGCGCACCTTACCGCAGGCAAGCGCGATAGCATGCCGACCGACATGAAATTGAATCGCCGCCATCTGCTCGTCGGAGCCGGAGCGCTCGCCGGAGCCGGAACGCTCGGCCTGCACGGCTGTCATCGCCTCGCGCGCCCCGAAGCCTCTGACGAACCGCTCTCAGATATCGCGCGGGCGATGGCGCTCCATGCGTGGGCTGGCATCGACGCGCGCAAGGCCATCGACACCCATGTGCACGTGGTCGGCCTCGGGGTGGGCGGCACTGGCTGCTACGTGAACCCATCGCTGCAACAGCCTTGGTCGCACCCGATCAACGCGCTGCGCTTCGACATCTACAAGACGTCGGCGGGCATCACTGATCAGACGCACGGAGATCAGCAGTACGTCGAGGTGCTGCTCGAGCGCATTCGCCGCCAGCTGGTGCATGGGCGGGCGATGATTCTGGCCTTTGATCAGACGTACTCCGAGGCGGGCGTGGCTCAGCCCGAGCTGACCGAGTTCTACACGCCGAACGAGTACGTGCTGAAGCTGGCCAAAGAGAACCCCGACTGCTTCGTGCCCTGCGCGTCGGTGCACCCCTACCGAGCCGACGCGGTCGAGGCGCTCGAGGCGGCGGTTGAAGGCGGGGCGATCGCGGTGAAGTGGTTGCCGAACGCGATGCGCATCGACCCGTCGAGCGCCCGGTGTGACCGGTTTTACGAGGCGATGGCACGGCTTCGGGTGCCGCTGCTGACGCACTCGGGAGAAGAGAAGGCGGTCGAGGCCGACGAGGCGCAGCGCTTCGGCAACCCGCTGATGCTCCGCCGCGCGCTCGACCTGGGCGTCAGCGTGATCGTCGCTCACTGTGCATCGCTGGGCAAAAACCCTGATCTCGACCACCCTGATCAACCGTGGGTCGACAACTTCGACCTGTTTGGCCGATTGATGGGCGAGCCCAAGTACGAGCCGCTGCTGTGGGGTGAGATCTCGGCGATGACGCAGGCCAACCGCGCCGGTCGGCCTTTGAGCGAGGTGCTTCGGCGCGCCGAGTGGCACCCGCGGTTGCTCAACGGCAGCGACTACCCGTTGCCGGCGATCAACGTGCTGGTGCAAACCCGGGTGCTCAAGAACCTGGGGTTCATCAACGCCGACGAGCGCCGCGCGCTCAACGAGCTTGATCAGCACAACCCGCTGCTGTTCGACTTCGCAGTCAAGCGAACGTTGGCGTACCGCGACGGTGAGGGCGTGCATCGGTTTTCGCCGCAGGTGTTCGAGGCGAAGACCGCGTTTCCACGGCTCTAGCTAAATGAGAGTAAAAACAATGACTTGGGCCAGGCAATCTGAACCTCGAGGTTCAGATTTCTGAACCCTGAGATTTTCAAACCCCGCGCCTAGCCGCCGTTGTTCTGCGTGAAAGTCTTGATCGTCTTCTTCTCGAGCGCGGCGTTCGACGCCTTGGTGTTGGGGCTGACGTTGTCTTGGCCCGCCAGGGCGGTCGCGGCCGCTCCGAAGAGGGCCTTGATGTTGTCGCCGAAGCGGGTGACCACCCCAATCGCGGCGATCGCGATCAACGCGACGATGATGATGTACTCGGTCATGCCTTGGCCTCGGGTGCTGCGCTTGGTGATTTTCATGAAGCAGGTATCGCCCGCTCCACCCCGTGCCGACCTCGGTCAACCGGCGGACCCTCGTCATCAGGAGGACCCCGTCATCGGGAGGATGGCGGCGGCTTACAAATGCCGAAACCGGTTCTTGAACGCACGGCTGACCTGCAGCACCTCGGGGCGGAGGTTCGGCCAAGCAGATCGGCACCTTGCGACGAGCGCCGCCAAGGCTGCGATGAAGGGTCGCTTGACGCGACGAATGGCGCCGACAAGCGCTTCGAATCACTGCGCATTCACAGGGTGCTCGTCGTCCTTGCCCCACCGGTTTCGAGGTGGTACGCGCGCGACCGACATGAGCGCTTCCGTCTCCAATACTGGTCGCATCACGCAGATTCTGGGCCCCGTCGTCGATGTCGAGTTTCCTCCCGGAGGTCTGCCCGAGGTCTACACCGCCCTCAAGCTCACCAACCCGGCGATCTCGGCGCTGGTTGACAACCTCACCGTCGAGGTGGCGCAGCACCTGGGCGAGAACACCGTTCGCTGCATCGCGATGGACACGACCGACGGCCTCTCGCGCGGCACCACCGTGCGAAACACCGGCGCGCCGATTCAGGTGCCGATCGGCAAGGCCACGCTGGGCCGCATTCTGAACGTCATCGGCGAGCCGGTCGACGACCTGGGCCCGGTCAAGGCGACCCGGTTCTTGCCGATTCACCGGCGCCCGCCGCTCTTCACCGAGCAGAGCAACAAAATCGAAATGTTCGAGACCGGCATCAAGGTCATCGACCTGCTCTGCCCGTTCACCCGCGGCGGCAAGATCGGCCTGTTCGGCGGCGCCGGCGTCGGCAAGACCGTTTTGCTCCAAGAGCTCATTCGCAACGCGGCCATCGAAAAGGGCGGCTTCTCGGTGTTCGCCGGCGTCGGCGAGCGCACCCGCGAAGGCAACGACTTGTGGAACGAGTTTCAAGAAGCCAGCGTGATCGCGACCGAGCGTGACGAGAAGGGTCACATCAAGCTCGACGCGAAGGGCTTGCCCACCCTCATCCCCGAGAAGTCACAGTGCGTGCTGGTGTACGGCCAGATGAACGAGCCGCCCGGCGCCCGCGCCCGAGTGGCCCTCTCGGCCTTGTCGATCGCCGAGTACTTTCGCGATGACGAAGGCCGCGACGTGTTGCTCTTCGTCGACAACGTGTTTCGCTTCACCCAGGCCGGCTCCGAAGTGTCAGCGCTGTTGGGCCGCATTCCCTCCGCGGTCGGGTACCAGCCCACGCTGGCCACCGAGATGGGCGACTTGCAAGAGCGCATCACCTCGACCAACAAGGGCTCGATCACCTCGGTGCAGGCCGTGTACGTGCCCGCCGACGACTTGACCGACCCCGCGCCCGCGACCACCTTCGCCCACTTGGACGGCACGATTACCCTCTCGCGCGCCCTGACCGAGATCGGCATCTACCCGGCCGTCGACCCGCTCGACTCGACCTCCCGCATTTTGGACCCCCAGGTCGTCGGGCCCGAGCACTACGGCGTCGCTCGCCGGGTGCAGTCGACCCTGCAGCGCTACAAAGAATTGCAAGACATCATCGCCATTCTCGGCATGGACGAGCTCGCCGAAGAGGACAAGTTGGTCGTCGCCCGCGCGCGCAAGATTCAGCGCTTCTTGTCGCAGCCGTTCAACGTGGCGAAGGTGTTCACCGGCGCCGACGGCAAGGTCGTCTCGACCGCTGACACCGTTCGCGGGTTCAAAGAGATCGTCGAAGGCAAGCACGACGATCTGCCCGAGCAGGCGTTCTACATGGTCGGCGGCATCGACGAAGTGATCGAGAAAGCCAAGAAGCTCGCGGCGGCGAGCTAACCGTCATGGCCAAGCTCAAGGTCGAAATCGTCACTCCTGAACGGCGCCTGGCGCAGCTTTCAGCCGACGAGGTGATTGCGCCCGGAGCCAACGGCTTGTTCGGCGTGCGCCCGGGGCATGCGCCGTACCTGTCGGTGCTCCAGCCTGGCCCCCTCACGGTGCGCGAGGGGGGCTCGACGCAGGTGTTCTTCGTCGCTGGAGGCTTCGTTGAGGCGGGCCCGGCGGTCGTTCGGGTGCTGGCTGACTCGGCAGAACCCAAAGCCGAGATCGACCAGGCCGCGGCGCAGAAGCGCATCGGCGAGGCCGAGGTGGCGATGAAGAAGCTCGACGTCGTCGACCCTCGCGCGGCCGAGCAGCAGGCCATCATCGCGACCGAGCAGAAGCGGCTCGAAGTCGCCCGCAGCGCCTAACCAGATTTTACCCACAAAGCAGCCTGGAGCCCCCGCCATGCGCCTGACCCGTACCCTTGTCGTGAGCCTCGCGATGTTCGCGGGTCTCCTCTCCGGCTGTGGCAGCAGCAGCAGCACCGACACCAGCGGCTCGCAGACGTGCAAAGAGCAGCACGCGTGCGAAAACGGCGCGTGCACCTGCAGCGAAGGGCCGAAGAAAGACAGCAGCTGCTGCGACCCCAACAGCACGAGCTGCACGACCAACAAGTGCGACACGTACTGTAAGTACTGCACTTAAATTCTTACCCTTCGGTCACCATGCGCTGCGCCCGGCCGGGCATGTACCCCACCTTGCGCACCACCCGCTCGAGCGCCGAATTCGACTCATCGACGCGCACCGAGAGCCTCGGGAGCGACGAGAGCAAAAACCGCGAGATCTGCCCCATGCACAGCGTCGCGTGCCCCTGCTGGCGCGAGGCCGGCAAGGTGTAGAGCCCCTCGAGCTCGGCGCCAAACTGCGAGCGGCTGCCGATGTCGAGCTTGACGATGAGCGTGCCGTTTTCTTCGAGCACGTAGGTGCGCTTGGTCTTCACCCGCTGCCTGACCCGCATGGGGAAACCCTCGGGGTCTTCCGCCATAGGGTCGCGGTTGAACAGCTCGGTCACGCAGGCCGCCGCCAACGGCACCAGCTGCGGTAGGTCTTGCTCGGTCGCCAGGCGCAGCATCGGGTTGGTGAAGGGGCCCAGGTCATCGGCCGAGACCCCGAACAGCCGCTGCACCTTCGAGAACTTCACCGTCGCCGAGAACTGCTGCACGAGTGAATCGACCAGCGCCTTCTCGCCCATCGCCGCCTTCATCGTCACCGAGCCATGAATCGCCTTGGCGATGTCGATGATGGCGCCCAGCGGGCTCGCGCTCGGTATGACCAGGCCTCCGGTGCCTCCGACGAAGAGCACCGCGGTCAGCTCACCGCCCTCGAACCGCCCATGAAACGCGAAGGGAAAACGAGCGGGGTCGCACACCACGCCGAACTCTTCGACGATGCCCAGCAGATACAGGTTGTGAAGCGTGTCGCGGCCCAGCAGGGCCTTGAGCGCGTCGACGTTTCTGGGGCCAAGTGGCTCGACGGTGACAGCCATGTGAGGGTCGGCCTCGACTGTACCTTCACCTTGGCGGCGCGTCGAAAATGAACGTGTGCCTGGTCGGCGCGAAAGTCTCTGGGCCGGTGGGCTCGAAGCGCAGCTGGGCGAACACATCTTCGAGGCACGCGGTCAGCTCCGGGCTGGGCAGCGCGGTTTCGACCGACACGCCGGCAAACCCGCCGTCGATGGTCGGCTCGAACGCAATGGTGACCTCGACCCGGCCGTGCAGGTGCGCGTCGTTGTCGACGAAGCAGGCGTGCACTTCGCGAGCGACCGCTTTGACTGGCGCGGCGATGGCGTCGGGCACCTGGGTGGCCGACTCGGGGGCGCCCGCATCGAATGTCGGCGGCGGCCTGACGGGCTCTGCTCGAACGACGGGTGGTTCGGTCACCCGCGCGGGCGTGACCTCGGCAGCGCCCACGACCACCCCTCGGGGCCCACCCCAGCACCAGGCGATGAGCAGCGCCGCGAAAGGCACCAGCACGCCACCCACGATGAGCCATTCACGCCGCATGGGGCACCGACTTGTAGCCCGTGTCGCACACAGACGTGTTGCACTCACTTGAAAGGATCACATCGGCCTACCTGCTCGAAGGTCTGCAAAGATCGAGAATCGAAACGGCCTGCTAGAGTGATCAGCATGCCTGAAGAAGGCCGACCAGATTCTGAACACCAGATTGAAGCCGACGAGGTCGACGTTGATTTAGACGCGTCGGGCCCCCGTTTGCTCTCAGCAGACGAGGCCGCAAAAGTCGTGACGATTGACCCGAATTCAAATCCCCCAGACGTACCCTCTCCTTCGGCGCCGACGCAGGCGTACCTGGGCTCTTCTTCTTCGGTCGTGCCGCCGACCAGCTCGATGAGCACGCGCGCGGTCGTGCCAATGCCCTCGGCTCCGACGCCGATGAACCAGGCTGGCGGTGAAGAGCTGGGGCTGTTCGGGCGCTACCGCTTGCACCAACGCCTGGCGATGGGCGGCATGGCGCAGTTGTTCTTGGCGTCAATCGACGGGCCCGACGGGTTCTCGAAGCAGTGCGTGGTGAAGACCATCTTGCCCGAGTTCGCCGCGCTGCCCGACTTCAACGAGATGTTCGTCACCGAGGCCAAGGTGACGGCGATGCTGCACCACCCGAACATCGTCGAGATCTACGACTTCGGCCGCGAGCAGGGCCGCTATTTCTTGGCGATGGAGTACGTGCGCGGGTGCAGCCTGCACCAGCTGCTGCGCGAAGCGTCGAGGGCGAGCATGACCCTGGGCCCCCGCATCGCGGTGTCGATTGGTACGCAGATGAGCGACGCGCTCGCCTACGCCCAGTCGTTGCGCGCGCCCGATGGGGCTCCGCTCAACTTGGTTCACCGCGACCTGAGCGCGGGCAACATTCTCATTTCGTCGAACGGCATGGCGAAGCTGACTGACTTCGGCATCGTGAAGTCAGACCTGAACCTGAATTCGACGGCCACGGGCGTGGTGAAGGGCAAGTACCCGTACATGTCGCCCGAGCAGATTCGCGGCGAGCCGGTCGATGCGCGCAGCGACATCTTCTCGCTGGGCACGGTGCTCTACGAGGTGGCCACCGGCGTCTCGCTCTTCAAGCGCAAGTCGTTGGCCGACACCATCAACTCGGTGGCCCATGCCGAGGTGCGCAAGCCGAGCGAGTTCGTGCCCAATTTCCCCTCGACGTTCGAGCAGATCTTGCTCAAGGCGCTCTCGCTGCACCGCGAAGACCGGTACCAGTCATTCAATGAGTTCGGGCAAGCCCTCGACAGTTTCAGGCTCGCCTCGAATTGGACGGGCAGCTCCCGCGAGCTGGTGTCGATTGTTCAGACCCTGTTTCCCGGAGGGGTGGCGCCGGGCGCGTACCAGTCGACCTCTTCAGGGGCGATGCCCAACGCCGAGCCGACCGGTCAACCTTCGACCGCTGCGCCGACCCGCACCAAGGTCGACAGCAACGTGAGCAACGTGAGCGACTTTCAAGCGCTCAGCGCAGCCTCGCAAGGCGAAGGCTTCTCGTTCG
The DNA here is from genome assembly GCA_031367385.1 of Archangium sp. Taxonomy (GTDB): domain Bacteria; phylum Myxococcota; class Myxococcia; order Myxococcales; family Myxococcaceae; genus JAEUJT01. Next base: position 9,310 of record JANLPS010000324.1, read on the forward strand.
GCCCGCTCGAGATTGCGCTCGCCGGTGTGGCGCTGATGCTCGTTGCGATTGTCGTTTGGCTGGTGGCCTAAGCAGCGCTGCCGGGGGTTTAGCGAAAGCGAACTTCAGCGCGCTCACCAACCGAGACGGTGATCTCTTTGCTCCGCCGGGTCTCGCCGTTGTTCTTGAGCTCGACCAGGGCCGTGCCCACCGGCACTGACCGCGCGAGCAACGGAGCCGACCCGTACGACGTGCCGTTGATGAATACCACGCCGCCCAGCGATGCAGAGCTGACGAAGACCTCACCTGTTTGCAGCGGGCCTGGGTCGACGGCCGGGCGCGTTGACTGTGCCGGAGCGGGCACTGGCGTCGAGGTCGGTGCCGGCGCTGCGCTGCTCACCACGGGCTGCTCGACCGGCTTGGCGGTCGCGACCGCAGGCCTCGGCTCGGGCGCCGGAGCCGCCACCGGCACCTCTTTCGGCATCAATTTTTCGCGCACGTCGAAGTCGACGGTCGTCACCTCGTCAGGAGTGACATTGACGGTGCGGTCGGCCAAGCGGGTGTTGCCCTTGAGCAAGACGATCAAGTGTCGGCCCGCGGCCACCGTGCGGCGAACCGGCGTCACGCCCGCCTCGTTGCCGTCAACCTCGACCAGCAACCCGACGGGCACCGAGAAGACCAACAGCTGGCCATCTTCGGGTTCAGGCTTCACTGGGGCCGGGGCGCGCGAGGCCACCACCACGGGGCGCCTCACCAGAGCCGGCGTTGGCTTGGTCGGGGTCGGGGTCGGGGTCTTCGTGACCACCGGAGCCGCAGCCACCGTGGGCACCGACGGTTTCGTCTCGGGCAAAGGGCCGCCTGCCGCTGGCACAGCCGCTCGACGCTCTGACTTGTCTTGCAGCTCTTTGGCAATGCCGAGCAATTCAATCTCGTCGCCGACGCCGCGACCCGACTTGACGATTTTGGTCAGCTCGTCGACCGCCCGTTGATAGTCACCGCTCTCGATTGCCGACACGGCGATCGCCCGCTTCGCCCGCTCGAGGCTGTTGTCAGCCGAATCTTCGCGGGGTGGCGTGGGTCGCACCGCAACTGCCGGGAGAGCGACCCGCGTCGGTTCCCTGGTACGCGTCGCCCGAATGACCGTAATGCCGACGATGCAGACCAGCAGCAGGCCAATCGTCACCAATAACAACGTACGAACTCGAGCTCTCGAGGAGTCAGCCACCGAAGTCTCCGACACAGGTTGTCACGCGCGTCACCGAATTTCAGGGCAAGACGGGCTGCCCTCGCAGTCGAAGGTCTTCAAGTCTTGAAAGCGATTGTTCGTCACTCGCCAGTAGGCCACTTTGTCTTTCACGTTGCCGTTGGTGTCGAAGTCCATGCCTCCAGAAGCACCTCGGTAATTGATCGCCTGACCGGCTTTGGCGGCTGCGAGCGCCTTGGTGAATTCGGCAGGTCCCACGCCAATCACGACGCCGTTGGGGTCGTTGATCTGCTGCAGGGCATCACGCACCTGCACCGCCGTCACGTTGGTCATGTCACCCTTGCCCGCGACCACCCCCGCCAACATAATGGCCATCGCCGAGTCATAGGCGTTCGAGTCCCAAAAGGCGGGGGCCACGCGGGTCGCATCGGTGAAGCGCTGTTTGAAGACCGCACCCGATTCGGTGGTGTCGAGCACGATGTGCGATGTGCCTTCGGAGCCCTCGATCAGGTTCGCCAGGGTCTGCAGAATCGAGACAAATCGAAAGGTATGCGTGTGCAAGAAAGGTGTTTTCGAGCCGGTGTCGCTGTAGGCGTTGACCAACGCCGCCGTGTACTGGGGGAAGGTGACCTCCATGATCACGTCAGGCGCGCGGTCTTTGACCGAAGTGGTGCTGCCCGACACCGTGGTCTGGGTCTGGTCATCGAGCAACAGCGCCATGTCATTGGCCCAGTTGTAAGTGTTCGGGTTGGTTGTCGCCGGGTGGTAGAGCTGCTCGACGATGGGCGCCGGCTCGCCCGCGTCCATCCTCGCCTTGATGACGGCGGCGGCGATCGCGCCTGAGAAGCCGGTGCCGAAGGCGTCGTCTGACGCATACACGCCGACCTTGAAGACGCCCGGCTTGGCGTTCGCGAGCGCGATGGCGACCAACACGTTGGCCTGCAAGGTGGCGCTCATCACCGAGCGGTAGAGCCACTTGTCTTGGTTCCTCGCCGCCGGGGTCGCGCCATTGGGGTTGTTGATGCCGGGAGACGTGCACGCCATGCAGATGATGGGCACGTTGAGCGGGGGCCCGGGGGTCGTGCCCATGACTCCGTACTGCAGTTGGTGAACCGCGATCGAGTTGGCCGAAGAGTCGGTGATCAGCGCCTTGACCCGAGTCGCCTCTGGGCGGGTGACCGCGAGGTCGATCGACCGGTTCACCGCCGTAAGCGGTGTGTTTTCGGAGTCGGCCAACGCGACCTTGACCCGAAAGGTGGCGTTACCGTTGGTCAGGGCCTCGTTGGCGTCTGAAACAGCCAGGCTGATGGCGTCTTGCCACGAAGGGCTCGCGAGCGAGCCGGTACGGTCGGTCACCGCGCCGAAGATGAACGAGGGGTAACTGTCGTTGGGGTTCGTGGGAGGAGTACAGGCCAACCACATGCACGCCAAGACGCCTACGAAAAGTCGACGAGACGAATACATAACTCTCTACTTGCGGGCGAAGGGTTCACTATCGATGCTACGGCTTCTCTGGGTACTTTGTCAGTTTCCGTCTTCAAGCCTGCCTGTGACTCCATGACATACTTTCGCTTGGTCTGCTGCTCACTGCTCATTTCAACCTACATCTGGGCGGCGGGTAAGCCAGACGCGGGGCCTTCCGTGGCGACTCCCGAAGAGCTCGAAGCGCTGATGTTGAACCAAGCGCGCACCGAGTCATCGACCATCGCCGGTGTCGAAGAGAGCCGAGCGACGGCGCCCGCGAACATTCAAATCATCACCTATGAGCAGATCTCGCAGCGGCGGTACCGCTCGGTCGCCGAGGCGCTGCAAGATGTGCCAGGGCTCTACATCATCGACGACTTGGTGATACCAACCGTCGGCGTTCGCGGCATCACCGGCGGCGTTGGGGCAGGCTCGCGCATCGTGCGCGTGATGATCAACGGCAACCAAGTCGACTTTCGCTCTGATCTCACCGCTTTTCTTGGGCCCGAATACCTGCCCATTGAAGCGGTCGAGCGCATCGAGGTGGCCAAGGGCCCGTTGTCTGCGCTGTACGGGGCCAACGCCTTTCTCGCGACGGTGAACATCGTCACCCGCAAAGACGGCGCCGGCGCGTCAACCATCGCCGAGATCGGGCTGCGCGGCCGGTTGACGAATGGCAACGCGGGCTACGGCGGCTCGCTGGTCGCTGGCTTCGATCGCGGAGATCAGGTGCTGGTGGCTTCGGTCTCGGGTGATTTCATCGACCGCTCGGGTTTGTCGGTGCCGCTGACCTTTCAAGGCACGAGCCTCGACACCTTGCCGGCCAAGTACAAACCGCTCTTTGGCAAGAGCACCGGCAGCGACTTCTCGACGCCCATGACCGGCCTCATCACCTACACGCTCAAAGGCAAGCATGACCGCCTCGACGTGCAAGGCGGCATGCAGCAGGTCGACAACAAGGGCGAGTTTCAACTCAACTCGGTGCTTACCGGTAAATCGCGTTTCGCCGAAGGCAACCGCTTCATCAGCGCAAAGTACGAGCATCGGTTCGCCCAGCTCGCGTTGATCGATGTGAAGGGCGGGTTCTCACAGGGCGACAATTCGCCAAACCAGGCAACCTACCGCACCGGCAACCTCGACTCGTTTTTTCGACGACGCTCGTTTTACCGGGCGATTGACGGAGCCGTCGGCGGCAGCATTTCTCCGACGAATTGGCTCTCAATTCGAGCGGGAGTCGACGGCAACTACGAGTACCACCAGCCCTTGTTCTTCAGCGAAGTGCTCAACGTGCCGCGTGGTGTGCTCGCGGCCGGCAGTCAAATCGACCGCATCGGTGCGACGGTCGAGCGCCATCAAATTCTCTCGAATGCCGGCGTCTACGTGCTCGGCACCTTGCTCTTTCTCGACAAGCGCCTGGCCTTCACCGTCAACGGGCGCGGCGACTTCCCCAACGTGTTTCCCGCGCAGTTCAGCTGGCGCGCGTCGGCGGCGTTCGTACCGACCCCGGCGCTGACGACCAAGGTCATCGTGGGCAAGGCGTTCGAGACCCCGTCAGCGACGCTGTTGTATGCGCAGCCCGGTTTCCCCACTGGTAACAACATCATCGGTAACCGAACGACTGACGCGCTGCCGCTGGTGCCGCAGACGGTGACGTCGATTGAAGGCATCGTCAGCCTCGAGCTGCTCGGCCGATTGTCGATTGACCTCTCAGTGTTCGGCCAGCAGGTCGACAACTTCATCGACTTTCGCCCGACGGGTACCAACTTCGTCGCCCTCAACATCACCACGCCTCAGCGCGCGCTGGGCGGTGAGCTGGGGTTCAATTTCGTGCTGAGCCGGTTGACGTTGAACGGCGCTTTCACGCTCCAGGCGCGAGAAGTCACGCTGGAGTCGCTGCAGACCGGAGCGGTCGATGCCTTCGCGTCGACTGCTTTTCCTGGGTACAAAGGGTTCTTGAACGCGAACGTTGCGCTGCGCGAAATTCATACCAACGTGAACGCCACGGTTCGCGGGGTCGGCCCGCGATACGCGACGGCGCTCAACATCGCGGCCAACAACGGCCAAGCCTACAGCCTGCCGGGCTATGCCCTGGTCGATGCAGCGGTCTCATCGGTTGGCCTTGCCCTGCTCGGAGGCACCGAGACCTCGCTCGCCTTCAGCGTTCGCAACCTGCTCGACACGCGCTTCGTCGAGCCGGGCTTCGGCGGCATCGATATTCCCACCGTGGGGCGCACGTTCATGCTCGACGTTCGCGAATCGTTTTAAACGACCGCACTCCACGATGCCCACTCGATGAAGGCGTCGCTGAGTCGAGCCATCGGGGTTGGTTACTCGAACGGGGTGCGAGGGCTCCCCAACCGAGCTGGGGTCAAGCGCCGGCGCTAATCGGCTCGATTTTGCGCCCACCTGTTCGTGTTCGAACACAGAGGCGTACTCGACGTCGCTCGTCACTGGTCGTTCGCACTATAAAAAGAGGCATTCTCCGATGCGGTCTCACACGGTTGGGGCATGGTGCAAAACGATGTTCGAACCGTGTCAGTTCATGGAGAGACCCTGAATGGCTGGTATGGGCCTGCTCATCGGCTGCTTCATCTTGGGGGCGCTGGCTCGGCGTTTTGCGAAGCTGCCAGACAATTCGCACCGAGCGATCAACGCGTGGGTGCTCAATGTCTCGATGCCAGCATTCATCATTCGGCTCATTCACGGGGTGCCGCTCGAAGCAAAATTGGTGTGGCCGGTCGTCTCGTTGTGGGCGGTTTTTGCGGTGCCGGCAGTCATCGCCGTTGTGTGGTCACGGGGCAACGCACCGCGCCGCAATGGCGACGCGGGCGCGCTTGCGCTGTGCGTCGGCCTTGGCAGCACCGCCTTCATCGGGTACCCCTTATGCTGTGCACTCGCTGGCCCGAGCGCGCTGCCAACTGCTGCCGTGGCTGATCAGCTTGGCACCTTCGTCGCGCTCTCGTTTGGCGCCGTACCGTTGGCGACGTATTTGAGTGGAAAGCCGCTGACGCTGTGGTCGGTCGTGCGACGGGTCATCACTTTTCCTCCAATGATCGCATTGGTCGTCGCGCTCTTGCTGCGGGGCATCGTGATACCGCTCGACCTCGATGAGGTTCTCGATCGTTTGGGGAACATGCTCGCGCCACTGGCACTGGCCAGCGTTGGTTGGCAGTTTGACCCGACGACGCTGCGCGGCCACGAACGCATGGTCAGCGTTGGGCTCCTGTGGAAGTTGGTGCTCGCACCTGCGATGGTCGCGCTCTTCTTGTACTGCCTGCATCGACAATTCACTGAGGTCGACCGCATTGCAATCGCTCAAGCAGGCATGGCACCCATGGCGACAGCCGGCGTCGTGGCGACCGAGTTCAATCTGAGCCCCAGGCTGGCCGCCGCGTTGATCGCGATCGGTACGCCGCTGAGTATCTTCGCGGTGTCGGTGTGGTGGGCGTTGTTGCCATGAAACCCCAACGCGCGCAGAGCATCTGCGTACGATGAGCTCGACTCGATCATTGGTGTTGCTCCTCACGCTCGCGTCTGCGAGCTCGTATGGCGATGATGCGGGCATCTCGACTCCTGCGCCTCCGAAGTCGTCGCTGAACGTCTCGACCCCGGGCCCGATGGCCAAGAGCGATGCGGGGATGACTGTATCGGTGACGCCCGTTCCGACGTCCAAGGCCACGACGCCCGCCGAAACGATCTCAGCTCCGACGGTTCCTTCGAGCGCGCCAAGCCCTGCTCCTGCGACGACGACGCCCGCACTCGCGCCCAGGGCGCCCACTGCGACGCCGACTCCAGCTCCCAAGCTCGCCACCAAGGCTCAACCGCTCGCTCCGACGATGCCCGTCCCGACGGCTCCAACCGAGATGCCCGCGGCCGAAGCCCCCCCGGTCTGGGTCTTCACCGCGAACGTCGAGGAGGGGCTCAGCGTCAACCGCATTGACGGCCGATTCGGCGCTCAAGCCGGCGTGCTGGCTCAATCGCGCTACCAGATGCGCGCCACACCTGTCGGCCTGGTCGACAATCAATTTCAAGTACCCATCGTTCGGCCCTACCTCCGTGCGCACGTGTTGGTGCCTTGGGTGCGTCTTTTTGTGCAAGCCGAGCTCGCTGGCACGCCGCGTCTGCTCGACCTAGAGCTCGATGTGCAGCCCATGCCCTGGCTGGGTCTGAAGTTCGGGCAATTCGTTACGCCGTTCTCTCGCGCATTCATGACGATGGTGCCGAAATTCTTGATGCCCACGTTGTCGATCGCCAACACCTATTACCGCGCTGACCGCGATACCGGCGTGATGCTCTACGGCATGCCCGCTCAAGGGCGTCTCGAATATTTCGCGGGCGTCTTCAACGGCAACGGCATCGACAAAACCACGAACGACAACCGCGAATTCTCGTACGTCGCGCGCTTCGCAGGCACGCCCTTCGGAGATGCCCCGAATACAACGGGTCACGTTCACTACGACGACACGCCGACGCTCGCAGGGCCCGTAAGGCCGACGCTGCAACTGGGCATCAACGGCTCCTACAACCACACCGCTCCAACGACACAGGTGATCGACGCCGCGACGATGCAATTCGTCACTCGCCCGTTGGAGACGCACCGCCTGTTGACCGGAGGCATCGACGGTCAATTTCGCGTTTCGTATTTCGTGTTGCAGGGCGAGTTCTTCATTCGCCGTGACGCGCCAGACAACGCGAGACCCGTTGTGTCGATGGGCGGGTCGGCGCAGACCAGCGTGATGCTGGTGCCCAAGTGGTTCGAGCTCGCTGCGCGGTTCGCGCTCGTGAACCTGAATGTAGCTGACGCGGTGCCCGCTCAGATTGAGACCTACGAGTTGCAGGCCGCGACGTACCCCATCGGCAACCACCTCAAGGGCATCGTGAGCTACACGCTAGGCCGCTCACGCGGCGCATTGCTCGGGTACCCCGATGGGTTTTCGCACACGGTGTTGGCGCAGGCGCAGCTTTGGCTGTGAGCCGAACCCCGGCCGATGATCTCGCAGCTGCCGCCCACCAGCGGCAAGGCCTTCGTCAGAGACCTCGACGTTACCGCCGACCTCGTCTCGGATGCCGTTGCCTGCCTTGACGATGCTCGAGAGGGCGGCGATGCGATGGCGCTCTTGTCGTCGCCGCGTTCGATGGCGGGTCACGGCACTGGAGGGTTGAAATGCGGGCCATCGTGCTGTCTGGAGCGCGCGGTTCGCCGCCGACGCCGGCTCAGCGCTTCGCCAAGATGAGGCGAAGCTGATTATTCTGCATGTCAATGGTGCGCGGGTGGCACAACGGGCTCCCCCGAGATCGGCGAATCTCTCAGCCGAAGGCCCGTTGCGAACGTCACCATGAGGGGAGAGGTGGCTCAACAACCACACCTGACGACACGTTTCGGAGCGCGTGCGGGCCGATTTGCTGTTCTACGTCGCTCGATGATTCGAGAACACTTGGTCGGGTTGATAGCGCCGGCGGGTGGGCAGCCGTTCGCCAAGGGGTTGCGCGGAGCTGCGGTGTTCGACGCGGTCTGCGTGCTGCTGTACTCGTGGTTGTTCTTGAGCTGAGCGGTGTGCCGGGCAGGCCGTTGATGCCGAGGCGCTCGAAGGGTCGGCCACCCGAGAAGGAGCGTGGCTCGTTACGACCGGGTGCTTCGAGTCCCTCAGCACGAACGAACCCCTTCGGCGCGAGCCGAGTCCTCAGACCTCCTCACCCCGGAGCGACCGCCTCGACCTCACCCAGCCGCCGCTCGAGATATCGCCGTTCAGCCGCGTTTCGCACCCGGCTCAGCGCCGCACGGTAGGCCTTGGCCGCGTCACTCCGCTCACCCGCGCGCCTCAAGAAATCAGCCCGGGCGGCATCGAAGAAATGGGTCAGCTCGAACTGCGCCACATCGAGCCGGCCGAGCGCCTCGAGGCCTTCTCGCGCTCCGAAGGCCATGCCGATCGCCACGGCCCGATTGAGCGCCACGGTCGGGGTATCGACCCACCCCACCAGCCCATCATAGAGCAACGCAATCTGCCGCCAATCGGTGTGCTCGGCCCGCTGCGCCTCGGTGTGCAGCGCCGCGATCGCCGCCTGCACTTGATACGGCCCCGGCTCTTTGAGCCTCAGCGCCTCTTCGAGCAGCCGTGTACCCTGGGCAATCTCCTCGCGGTTCCACCTCGAGCGGTCCTGATCTTCGAGTAAAATCAGATCTCCAGTGGCGTCGACCCTGGCTTCGCTGCGCGAGTGCTGCAGCAGCAGCAGGGCCAACAGCCCGCTGACCTCGGGCTGATCAGGCATGGTCGCGCGCAACCAGCTCGCGAGCCGAATCGCCTCACGGCACAGGTCATCGCGGAGCAATTGCTCCCCTTCGGCCGCGCTGTAGCCTTCGTTGAACACCAGGTAAATCGTCGTCAGCACGCTGTCGAGCCGTGAAGGCAGCGCCTCGCGGGTCGGCACCTCGTAGGGGATGCCAGCGATTCGAATCTTCGACCTGGCGCGCACCAGCCGCTGCGCCGTCGTCGCTTCGGGCTCGTGAAAGGCGCGGGCGATCTCCGAGGTCGACAACCCCCCGAGCGTTCGCAGTGTCAGCGCGACTTGGGTCTGTGCCGAGAGGGCCGGGTGGCAACAGGTGAAGATCAGCCGCAGCTGATCATCGTCGACTCCCGAGTCGAGGCGATCGAGATCAACCTCGTCGGCGGCGGCGAGCCCACTGGCCGCGTCGAGTGGCTCGGAGAGCACCGAGCCCGCCGAGCCACTCACATCGAAGGCCCGGTTCTTCGCTACGGTCGCGAGCCACGCGCCGGGTTGCGCAGGCACGCCCGAGACTGGCCACCGCTCGAGCGCTTTGACGCACGCATCGCTGAATGCATCTTCGGCCGCCTGCAAGCTGCCCAGCACCCGCACCAACCGCGCGATGACCGGGCCCGCTTCACGCTTGAAGACCGCAGTCAGGGAGCTCACGCGCGGGCAGCGAAGCCGACTGCGGCGAAGACCTCAAGCGAAGAAGGGTCACCCGAGGCTTCGAACCGGGCGCACTTCAATCGACCCGAGGGTCGCCGAAGGGCACTTCGCCGCCCACTTGAGCGCCTCATCGAGGTTCGGCACGTCGATGAGATAGAAGCCGCCCAGCTGCTCCTTGGTCTCAGCGAACGGGCCGTCGGTGTTGACCGTCTTGCCATTGCGCACGCGAACGGTGGTCGCGGTGTGCACTGGTTGCAAAGCCTCTCCAGCGAGCAGCACCTTCGCCGCGCGCATCTCTTCGGTGTACTTGAAGTACTGCCCCATCATTGCGTCGGTGTCAGACTTCGCCATCTTCGCCCAAGCGCTCTCGGGGTCATTGATCAAGATCAGGTATCTCATGGTCGTTTTTCTCCAGTGATGGGTGAGCTGCAATGACTCGACGATTGAGCGCGGAGGCAATCGACACTGGCCTCGAAATCATCTTTTCTCATTCGATTCTGCGCACTTACCAGCAGCGCGGCAGAATGCCCGAAGCGGGAAAGTGTATTGACAGCCGACCTTTGACGCTTTACCGGGAGCGCCTGAACTTTTTGCCTGTGAAGGGGCCCATGTCTTCTTCGATGATTCGAATCGAGCGTCTTGCCAAGCGGTACGGCACGACCGAAGCACTCAAGGAGCTGTCTTTCGAGGTACCGCGCGGTCAGGTCGTCGGCTTTCTCGGCCCCAACGGCGCCGGCAAGTCGACCACCATGCGCATCTTGGCGGGCTACGTCACGCCCACCAGCGGCAAGGCCTTCGTCGGAGACCTCGACGTCACCGCCGACCCCGTCGCCGCCCGCCGCTTGATTGGGTATCTGCCCGAGAACAACCCGCTCTACGAAGAGATGATGGTCGTTGATTTTCTGCGCTTCATCGCCGACGCGCGCGGAGTGCCTCGCAGCCTCCGCTCCGCCCGAATCAAGAGCGCGGTCGAGCGCTGCGGGCTGGGCTCGGTCATCGGCAAAGACATCTCCCAGCTCTCGAAGGGGTACCGCCAGCGCGTGGGTCTGGCCCAGGCCATCTTGCACGGGCCGGAGCTGTTGATTCTCGACGAGCCCACCAGCGGCCTCGACCCGAACCAAATCGTCGAAATTCGAAACCTGATTCGTGACCTGGGCCAAGAGAACACGGTCATCTTGAGCACCCACATCTTGTCTGAAGTGCAGAGCACCTGTTCCCGAGCGCTGATCATCAACGATGGCCGGTTGGTGGCCGACGACGCGCCCGACCGACTCGCGCTTGGCGCGGAGGGCGGCATGGTCACGGTGGTGCTCGCCAGCCGCCATGGCTCGGCGCTCGACCCGGTCGCCACTCGCCGCGCGCTCGAAGCGGTGGGCGGCGTGGTGTCGGTGCAGAGCGCCGATTCAGAGGGCGACGCCTCGCTCGGCTTCTTGCTGCGCTACACCGCCGAAGACCCCAGACGTTCGCTCTTCGAAGCGGCGGTCAAAAATGAGTGGGTGCTGCTCGAGATGCACCGCGCGCACGCCAGCCTCGAAGACGCGTTTCGCAAGCTCACCGGCACTCCTCAAAAGGCGGCCTGATTATGAACAACACGCTCTCGGTCGCGAAACGCGAGTTCACGACCTTTTTCGCCTCTCCCATCGCCTACATCGTGCTCGGCGCCTTCTTGCTGGTCTCGGGGTGGCTCTTCTTCGCGACCTTGATACCCAACGGCCAGGCGACGATGCGCGGCTTCTTCGGCCTGGCGCCGGTCTTCTTCATGTTTCTGGTGCCGGCGATCACCATGCGCTCGCTGGCAGAAGAGCGAAAGACCGGCACCCTCGAGCTGCTGCTGACGATGCCGCTCGAAGACTGGCAGATTGTCTTGGGTAAATTTCTGGCGGCGCTCGGCATGCTCGGGGTCGGGTTGCTGTTCACCCTGCCCTTCGCGTTCACGGTGGCCTCGCTCACCGCTCCGGGCGTGGGCTTCGATTGGGGCGCGGTCTTGGCGGGGTACCTGGGCCTGCTCTTCTTGGCGGCGAGCTTCGTGGCGATGGGGCTGTGGTCGAGCGCGCTGTCGAAGAACCAGATCATCGGGTTCATCGTGGGCTTCGTGATCTGTTTCGCGTTCTGGGTGGTCGATAAGTTCGCGATCATCTTCCCCGAGTCGATTGCACGGGTGCTCGAGTACGCCTCGGTCGACTACCACTTCGAAAACATCGCGCGCGGAGTGCTCGATTCGCGTGACTTTCTCTTCTACGGCTCTTTGACGCTGGCGGGGTTGCTGTTCACCACCCGCACCTTGGGCGCCACTCGCCAGTAACCCTTCGGACACCGAAAAATGAACTCCCCGAAATGGATGCAGCAGTCGGTCTTCGTGGTCGCGGTCATCGGCAGCCTGGTGTTGCTCAACGTGTTGTCGGCCCGGCGCTTCGTTCGCGTCGACGTCACCCGTGATCAGGCGTACGCGCTCTCGAAAGCCACCCACGACACCCTCGAGGCGCTCGACGAGACGGTGACGGTGACGGCGTACTTCACCGAGAACCTGCCCGCGCCGTACTCGGCCAACGCGAGCTACGTGCGAGATCTGCTCGAAGAGTTTCGCTCGGCCTCGCACGGCAAGGTCTCGTACGAGTTCATCGACCCGGCCAGCCAGGAGACCGAGAAAGACAAAGAGACCAAGAAGGAGATGAAGCAAGACATCTTCGGTCGCCAGTTTCGAGAGCCCACGGCGGTCGAGAAAGAGCTCGCCTCGAACGGCATTCAACCGGTCGAGATTCGGGTGATCAAAGAAGATCAGCAGCAGACCAAGCGGGCCTACATGGCGCTGGTCATTCGCTACGGCGAGAAAAAAGAGGTCGTGCCGGTGGTGCAAGGCGTCGGCTCGCTCGAGTACGACCTCACCTCGCTGATTCGCAAGATGACCCGCGCCAAGACGCCGGTCATCGCAGTGCTGCAGGGCCACGACGAGCCGAAGCTGCAAGAAAAACTGCAACGTTTCTCGACGCTGCTCTCGCAGACCTACGAGGTGCGGCCGGTCGAGCTCGGGCAGAAAGAGGCCTTCGAGCCCGACGTCGACGCGCTCTTCGTGATGGGGCCCAAGCGGCCGCTCGCGCCGAACGAGCTCAAGGCGATTGATCAATTCGTCATGGCCGGCAAGCCGGTGGCGTTCATGCTCGATGCCGTGTCGGTCGACTTGAAGACCTTCGAATCGACCCCGGCGCAGAGCGGGCTGAACGCGATGCTGTCGAGCTACGGCGTGACCGTGGGTGACAAGCTCATCGCCGACGTCTCGTCGGCCCAGGTCAACGTGCAAGAGCGCCGAGGCTACATGGTGGTCAGCTCACCCGCGCCGTACCCCTTCATCCCCATCGTGAAGCGGCTCGAGGGTGACAGCCCAATCAGCAAGGGCCTCGCTGACGTCACCTTTCCTTTCGTGACCGAGATCAAGGCCGCGTCAGGTGACGGGCATGACGTGGTGGTGCTGGCTCGCTCATCAGAGAAGAGCTGGCCCGAGAATTCGCCCGCCAACGTCGACCCGCGCCGCGAATGGCGCAACGAGACCATCACCCCTTCAGGCCCGTACCCATTGATGATTCAGCTCGCGGGCAAGCTGAAGAGCGCGAGCTCGCCCGGCACCGAAAGCAAGAGCGAGGCGAAGCTGATCGTGATCGGCACCTCGGCGCTGTTCACCGATGATTTCTTGAACAACCGGGCCAACGCGACGCTGCTGCTGAACACCGCCGACTGGCTGGTGCTCGACCCGGCGCTGCTGGCGATGCGCAACCGAGGCATGGCGGTGGCGAGCCTCAAGAGCGATCTGTCTGACGAGGTGCGCGGGCTGGTGAAGTTCGGCAACCCGCTCGGGCTGCCCTTGCTGCTCGCCGCGTTCGGCTTGATTCGCTGGCGCATGCGCGAGGGCCGACGGTTGAGGGAGACCGCGTCATGAAGCGCTCCACGATGCTCGCCGTCGGAGCGTTCATGGTTCTGCTCGCGGCGGTCTTGCTCACCCGCGAAACACACGTGAACGTCGGAGTGCCCAAAGTCACCTTGCCGGTCATCGACCCGGGCACGGTGAGCACCCTCGAGATCTCAGGGCCGAATCAGGCGGTGCTGACCTCGGAGAATGGCGCCTGGGCGGTCGCGGCTCCGGCGGCACCGACGAGAAAGTTCGCGGCTGACGAAGCGCAGGTGAAGAACGCGCTGACCCAGCTCGCCGAGCTGCGAGCGGGTGATTTCGTGACCGAGAACACGGCCAAGCACGCCGAGCTCGAGGTCGACGAGGCGAAGGGCCTTCATGTGAAGGTCGCAACTGCCGGGTCGGGCCCGGTGCTCGACCTGATCATCGGCAAGGCAGCGAAGACCGGCGGCGCGTATTTTCGATTGGCGAGCTCGAATTCGGTGTTCACCACCTCGAGCAACCTCGCGTACGCGCTGCGCAAAACGGTCGCAGGGTGGAGGAAGAAGGCCATCACGACGGCTCCGCTCGCTGACGTGAAGAGCATCGCGCTGGCCCCGGCCGAGGGCGATGGCTTCACGCTCGTGCAGGCCGAGGGGGCGTGGGCCCTCGAGGGTGGCGCTCCGAAAGGGTTTCGCTTCGACCCCGCGTCGGCTGGGCGGGTGGCACAGACCATCACCTCGCTGTCGGCTCAAGACTTTGCCGATGATGACACCGGCTTCGGCGAGCAGCGAGGCTCGGCGATGATCACCTTGAAAGACGGCAAGAGCGTCACGCTGCGTTTCGGCACCAAGCGGCCCGACAGCAACGTGCCGCTGAAGATCGACGGAGACCCGCAGGTGTACGTCATCTCAGGGTACGTCGTTGATCACCTGTCGATGCATCTCGATCAGCTGCGAGACCTCTCGTTGCTCACCTTCGCGCCAGAGAAGATCACCCGCCTGACCCTGACCGACGCGGCTGGCAAAAAGACGGTCGTGGCCAAAGACGGCACCAGCTGGAAGCTCGTCGAGCCGAAGGTCGCTCCGCCGCAGTTCGACTCGCAGCAAGTCACCGCGGTGCTGACGCGCTTGCAGGGGCTGCATGCAGCGCGGGTCGAGACGGCGAAGAGCGCCGCGCAGACCGGGCTCGCGAAGGCCGCTGCCACCGTCGAGCTCATCGGCGACGGAGCCCCCAAGACGCTTCGCTTCGGCAACGAGGTCACTGACGGTGCTGTCGGAAAACAGGTCTATGTGAAGGGCTCGGCCGACGAGCTGATGTACGTAATGTCAGCGAGTGAGAAGTCGAGTTACCAGTCGGGCGTCACGCTCTTCAAAGCGCCCCCACCCCCGCCCCCGTCGTCGAACATGCAGGGGCTCGACTCGTTACCGCCCGATATTCGGGCCAAAATCGAGGCGCAGCTGAGGCAGCAGCAACCGCACTGATCACCGTGTCGCACAAGGTGCGACCTGCAGTTGAGTCAGGTGGTGAACCGGCCGATAGTGCCGCCCATGCGAACCCCTCTTTTGATCGCAACGCTCGTGTTGGCCAGCTGTCAGGCGTACGACTTTCAGAGGGTCGAGCCGCTGTTCTACCGGCGCATCACGAACCCGGTGCGTGTGAAGGGGGTTCGCCCCGACGTGCTGGTGTTGATCGACCGCTCGGGCTCGATGGGCTTCCCCTTGAACCCCCTCGATACCACGGCGTGCCCGGCGAACTGCGGTGGAGGCGGGAACACCGCCTGCCCGGCGAGCTGCCCGACGCGCATCTCTGAGCTGCGCTTGGCAATGCCGGTGTTCTTCAATGCGGCGAAAGACGATGCCCGGTTCGGTCTCGCCTTGTTTCCTCGGGGGAGCGGCGCGCCGAACCAATGCGTCGGCACCGATTCGTCTTTGGTGCCCGAGCCCTTGCCTGCAGAAGGGCCGGAGACCCCTGACAACCTCGCGCTCTGGGCCGCCCAGACAGACCGGATCAGCACGTACATCAGCGCGACGATGCCCGAAAAACTGGTCGTGGGCGGTGGCACCCCGACCGCCGTCTCGTTGGACTTCGTCGGTACCACCCAGGGTCTGGCCGAGGAGGGCGCGCTCAAACGCAAGCGCATCGTGTTGTTGCTGACCGACGGTCTGCCCAACTGCCGCCAGGGTCAGGGGGCTGACCCGAACGCGACCGATACGAGGGCAATCGACAGCGTCGCGAACCTGTTGACGAAAGGCATCAGCACGATGGTAATCGGCTTTGGCTCCGACGTGACCGGCGCCACCGTGCTCAGCGACATGGCCAGAGCCGGCGGTTTCCCCAGAACGTGCACGGCCGCGACCGCGAGCACTGACTGCGGCAGCAGTGATTTCTGCGGCAACGATGGCATCTGCGGTCGCGCTGCGTACTCGGCGTCGAACTCAACCGAGCTCAAGGCAGTGCTCGAGAAGCTGCGCGAGAAGCTCGGTCAAAAAGACCCGTGCATCGTCGACCTCGGCAGCCTGCCCTACGAGAACATCGTCGTTTCACTCGACGACAAAGAGCTGACCGCGGGGCCCAACTCGTGGAACGTCGCGGGCCGCACGCTCACCTTCGTGGGCACGAGCTGCCAGCAGATCAAAAACTCGAGCGACTCGGCTCCAGTGAAGATCGACATCGGCGTGTATTAAGGGGCTTCGCTGCTGATCAGCCGCTCGAGCTCGGCGTCGTGCACCACGGTCGGGGTGCGATTCACCTTCTCGAGCGAGAATTCGCAGATCAGCTCGGCGGCTGAACGGGGCGAGCCGTCTCCCAGGCCGCTCCACTTGGCGAGCAGGCCGATGATGGCTTGGGCGGTGACCCCGCGTTCTCTGAGCCCCGCGACCGTCGTGGCGCCCTCTCGCTTCGCCAACCGCCGCCCATCAGGCTGCATCAGCAATGGCACGTGCGCGTAGCGTGGAGCGACCTGCCCAAGCGCACGAAAGAGCTGCAATTGCCTGGGCGTCGAAGAGAGCAAGTCATCGGCGCGCAAAACCTCGGTGATGCCCGCGGCCGCGTCGTCGACGACCACGGCCAGCTGATAGCTCGCCACGCCATCGACCCGCCGCACCACGAAGTCACCCACCGCGTGCGCCACGTCTTGCGAATAGGGGCCGTGCAGCGCATCGGTGAATGACGCCTCGCCGGGCTGCGCGCGAAACCGAACGCTGAAGGGTTTGTTGCCGAGCTCACTCACGTCACGGTGAGCACAGGTACCCGGGTACACCGGCCCTTCTTCACCGGCATGCGGCGCCGACGCGGCCCTCGCGATCTCCGCTCGCGAGCACACGCACCGGTACACCTGATTCGCCGCGCGCAGCTGCTCGAGCGCTGCTTCGTAGACCGCGCTCCGTTCCGACTGCCGCCAGACCGGGCCGTCCCACGTCAGGCCCAGGTATTCGAGGTCTCTGTAGATCTCATCGGTGAAGTGCGGCTTCGAGCGCTCGGGGTCGAGGTCTTCGATGCGCAGCCAGAATTCGCCTCCCGCGGCGCGCGCCTGCAGCCACCCCAGCAGCGCACTGCGCACGTTGCCCAGGTGCAGAAGACCCGTCGGGCTCGGTGCGAATCGCCCACGAATCATTTCTTCTTCAGCGGTACGCGTCGCTGCTCGAGCGGCTTTCGGGGTTCTTCTTTGCCCGGCGCGTCGTTCTCGAGCGCCTCGGCGGCGAGGTCGCGGCCCGGAGTCTGCCCATACCGAACCTCGGTCTGTTTGCTGGTGAGCAACACCCCAACCGCGACCGCCGAGGGCACCTTCACCGGCTCTCCGGCCTGCGCGCCCTTCTTGGCCAGGTCGCCTGCGACGTTGAAGAACTCCATGCCAGCCGAGAGCAGCTCGGTGTCGAAGCTCGCCCGAGGCAATCGCCGCACCTCACCCGACGCGGCGGTGAAGGCGAAGGCATCGAGCGCCAAGCCCTTGCCTTCGTGCGAGATGGCCCCGAACACGACCACGTCGGCTCCGGCCGTCTTGGCGACTTCTTTCACCGCGCCAACCACCTCGGCGTCGAGCTTGTTCTGCGCCAGCGCCGACAACAGCCGCGAGTCGGCGTCTTTGTTCTGTGAGGTCGCCTTGAGCGCGGTGGCCTTGCCGGCGACGGCGTCGACAACGCCTCCCACCAGCTCTCCATTCGGCAACTGCGCGCGCCAGAAATGCTGACCTGGAGGCACGTCTCGAACGAGCAACGGCGTCGTGCCCAGCGTCACGCCATCGACGGTCACCGAGGCGTTGGAGGGCGACGACTCGACGTTCAGGCTGCCCTTGGGCCCGTCTCGCAGTGACTTGCGAGCGTCGCTGACGACCTTCGCGAACAATGGAGACGTCGCAGCGAGCGGCAACTCGCGGTCAGGCGCCAGCGACAGGGCCGCGTTGAGGCTCTTCGCGCCTTCTTCATCGCGCCCGGTGTTGAACTGCACCGCCGACAACAACGCAGTGGCATCGACGAGGTCACCCACTTCAGAGACCTGCGACGCCGCGCCGCGCCAGGTGCTCAAAGCCTTCTGCAGCGTTTCGTCGGCCAGCCGAAATTTCTTCTTCGAGCGAAACTCTTGAGCTTCGCCCATCAGCTTCTTCGCCGCGGCCATTGCATCGGCCCCTGCGGCTTCGGCGCTCGACGCTCTGAGCTCGAGCAGCTCGAACTTTTCGCTGTTCTTGAGCTCGGTCGACAACATGCCGGCGGCCTTGGCGCCCAAGCGCGGGGCGACTTCACCGCTCAGCGTCGCGAACGGCATCAGCACCAATTTCGACTTGGCCTCGGCCTCTTGCGCGCGTGCAGAGCGCGGCACGAGAGCAGCCAGAGCGACGAGCGCGACGAACAAACGAAGCATGGGGCGGGTCCTACACCGAAACGGGCTCAGGTGTGCTGAACCGTGACCCGATTTCGGCCGGCGGTCTTCGCCTCGTAGAGCGCACGATCGGCCGCCTCGAGCAGCTCGGTGTCGGCGATGGCGAGCCCGGCTTCGAGCCCGCAGATGCCCACCGAAACGGTGACGACGACCTTCCGCTCACCGTGCATCAAGTCGAGCCGCTCGACGCGGTCTCGAATGCGCTCGAGCTTCTTCTGCGCTTCGAGCTCGGGGCACTGGCGCAAGATCAACGCGAACTCCTCGCCGCCGATTCGCCCGAAGGTGTCTTCACTTCGAATCAGCGTCGACACCGTGCGCGCGAAGTGGCGCAGCACGAGGTCACCGGTGGCGTGGCCGTAGCGGTCGTTGATCTGCTTGAAATGATCGAGGTCGAGCGCGGCCACCGAGAGGTGCTGCCGGTGCCGAATCGCCGACGAGACGTCTTTGCGCAGCTGATCCAAAAAAGAGCCGCGGTTGTAGGCGCCTGTGAGCGAGTCGCGCGTCGCGTTGTCGACCAGCGTTCGGTGGGCCGCCTCGTCGAGCTGATCTTGGTAGACGAACCGCAAGATGTAGCTGGCGCCGATTTGAATCAGGTCAGATTCTTTGAGCGTGGCCTGGGTGATGCGGTTGCCGTTGACCCAGGTGCCGTTGCGCGAGCCCAGGTCGGCGACATCGATGTTCGGGCCGTCGTGAAAAATGCGCGCGTGCTTTCGCGAGACGCCCTCTTCGTCGAGCCAGATGTCGGCCTCCCCAGCGCGGCCGATCAACAGCTCGTCGGTCACCCGCCAGGCGCGACCCAACGCCAACGCAGGGCCACCAACCGTCAACAACACCGGCACTCTGTGGCCACCGGGAGCAGGGAGCTTGGGCACTGCCAACCCTGCTGTAATTTCGTCGTCGCTCACGAGAGGAGGCACGTTACCGCATGCTTACCGCGATCACACACTGGTGTAAGCAGTTGAACGACATTTGAGATTCAAATGCGCCCGACGGTGGCGCGATAGAGCTCACCTTCACCGCTGAGCGTGACCGGCCCCTCTGCCGCGGCGATGAAGGCCGAGTCTCCCTGTGCCAGGGCTGCCATGTGTGCGCCGGTGGTGACCGTCACTCGACCTCTTGTCACCAGCAGCACGTCAGCGCCGCGACGGGCGAGGGTCAGCGGTTGATCAGCGGCGAGGGTGATGTGTGACAGCTCGAAGTCTGTGGCCGGCGTGACGTACACCGCTTCGGGCGAGTTCGCGGGAGGCCGAATCACCGTGACCGGTCCATCGGTGAAATCGAGCACCTTGAGCAGCTCGGCGACGTCGACCTGCTTGGGGGTCAGCCCTCCGCGCAACACGTTGTCGGAGCTGGCCATGATCTCAATGCCGGTGCCTTCGAGGTACGCGTGCAGGTTGCCCGCAGGCAGATACAAGGCCTCGCCAGGCGCGAGCGTGATGAGGTTGAGCAGCAGGGCGCCGATCACCCCTACGTCGCCGGGGTATTGCTGCGCCAGCTTCAGCGCGACTCGCCGCTCGCGTTCATGGGAGGCCGTCTCGGCCTGGCAGGCCGTGGCCACCTGCTCGGCCAATGCGCGTTGCTGCTCGGGGGCGGCGGTCATCACCTCTTCGAAATAGGCCCTCACCCCGCTTCGCTCGAGCGTGGGGGCCGGCACTGCGAGCGCGCGAAACAATGCAATCGAGTCACGCACCGCTCGAAACCCGCACAGCGCCTGAAACGGCGTCAGCGCGCAGATCAGCTCGGGCTTGTGGTTGTCGTCTTTGTAATTTCGCGTCGGCGCATCGGGCGAATCGGTGCGCTGGCTCTCGGCTCGCCACCCGGCCATCGCCTGGGCCCGGCTCGGGTGCGCCTGGAGCGAGAGCGGCTTCGCGGCGGCGAGCACCTTGAGCAAGAACGGCAGACGGGGCCCGAATACCTCGACGCTGCGCTCACCCAACATCGCGCGCGGGTCTTCGCTGATCAGCACATCCAGACCTTGGCCGTCGGCCTTCGACGGGTCGGAGCGGTGCGCGCCCATCCACAGCTCGGCCTGGGGCTCGCCCGTCGGGGGCACTCCCAACAACCGGGGGATGGAGAGCGGGTCACCCCACGCGTACGTCTTGATCGGGTTGTGAAGGCGCCGCATCGCAGGCCCTTATACCAGGCTCAGCGCAGCGCTCGCGCCTGGGCCGTCTTGCCTTCGGCGAACAAGGTGGTCTCGCACTTGTGCAGCAGTTGCTCGAAGCCGGTTCGATTGACCGCGCTGACCGCCACGCCTCCGCGGGTGCGCAGCAATTTCGTCACCTCGGGTGTCGACAGCCGGTCGACCTTGTTCCACACGATGACGCGCGGCCGCTCGTTCAGCTCGAGCGAGGTGAGAATCTTCTCGACCGCTTCAATCTGCCCCTCGTGGGCCGGGTCTGAGGCATCGACCACGTGCAGCAAGAGCGAGGCGTCTTCGAGCTCTTCGAGCGTGGCGCGAAACGCGTTCACCAGGTCTTTGGGCAAGTCGCGAATGAAGCCCACCGTGTCGGTCATGATCACCTCATGCTCGGTGGGGAAGCGGAGCCTCCGGCTGGTCGGGTCGAGGGTGGCGAACAGCTTGTCTTCGGCCAGCACCTGCGACTGGGTGAGCCCGTTGAGCAACGTCGATTTGCCCGCGTTGGTGTAGCCGACGATCGAGATGACCGGCAGCTCACGCCGATTTCGCTGAGCCCGCCGGGTCTTGCGGTCACTCGAGAGCTGCTCGATTTTTTTCTCGAGCAACGAGACGCGGTCGCGCACCCGGCGACGGTCGATCTCGAGCTTGGTCTCACCGGGGCCGCGGCCGCCAATGCCGCCAGCGAGCCGCGAGAGCGAGGTGTCTGACTGAACCAGGCGTGGCAGCAGGTACTTGAGCTGTGCGAGCTCGACCTGGAGCTTGCCGTCGGCGCTCTGGGCACGCTGAGCGAAGATGTCGAGAATCAGCTGGGTGCGGTCGAGCACCTTGAGCTCAGTCGCCTCGGAGATGCCGCGGGCCTGCGACGGTGCGAGGTTTTGATCGAAGATGATCAGGTCGGCCATCTGCTGCATCGCGCGCAGGTTGATCTCATCGAGCTTGCCGCGGCCGATCAAATACTTCGGGTCGGCGAATTTTCGATTCTGCAGCAGCGAGTCGACCACCTCGACGCCGGCGGTGCGGGCCAGCTCCTTGAGCTCTTGCAGTGAGGCTTCGCTGGCGAGCCGTTTGCCGTCGAGGCACACCGCGACCAGTATCGCGCGGTTGCCAGTGCCGATCTTTCGGGCTTTGGCCTTGAGCGCGAACTCATCTTCGAGCGATGCGACGGTTTGACCGAAGTCGGGTTGATCGTCGTAGACGTTCGCGAGCGTCTCGGTGCGCCAGAGGGCGCCATCGCCATTCTCGGGCAGCAGGTGTGCGTAGTGCAGCACGCCGGGCAACCCATCTTCCCGCACGCCAATCGCGGCGATCAGGTCGAGGCGCAGCAAGGCGAGGTCGGTGAGGTCGTCTTTGGTGAGCGCCTCGCTCTTCAAGTGGGTGTGCACCAGGCGCAACCCGCGCAGTCGAACCTGGCCAGCGCGGGCCCGGCCGATGTCGGGCAATTCGAGCTGATGTGCGTTGCCGACGATGACGAACTCGACCTCGCCCTTGCGGCTGAGCAGCACGCCGACCTGGCGGTTGATCTCGAGCGATATCTCGGTGAGGTGGCGGGCCAGCTCAGGGCTCACGATCTCGCCCGGCGAGACGCGGCGGCGGTAGGTATTTCGCAGCTGCTTGAGCTCGCTGGGCTTGAGCCCCAGCGTGTTCCCAAAAGGTTCATTCATATGCGGCGGTGACACTGCCCACGTTTGGGCTCGAGCGTCATCATCCAACGCATCGACAAGCCCATGACGAAGGGCCAGGTCGGCCGCTCACCTGCTCGGGGAGCCGCTTAAAAACAATCCAAGCCGGAGCCCTGCAAGAGGTCTCCGGCTCGGAACGTCGAAATCAAACGAAGAGACTTACGCGCCGCCGTGAGCCGACTCGCAAAGACCGCCGGCGACCTGAGTTCCTTGAATGCCCGTCAACACCTTCACGACTTTGAGCTTCAGATCCAGCTTTGACTTCTTCATGGGGTATTTCCTTTGGTTTGGTGGGTTGGTTCTTCGGTAACGCAAACATTGATTGCAAAGCAGTTGCCACTGGCCAGAACACCATGATCCGCACGCTTGAGGGCAAGTCTCGCACTGTACAGATGCTCGCTGTGAACTCCTCGACGCATTGAGCGCGCATCGCTTCACAAACGCAATGTGATCGCCTGTGCGATGAAGGCCCTCACCAAGGCTGCAACGACATCGGCAGGCCCGGCAAATCGATTTCGTGAGGGTGCTCGAGACGAACCCGCGCGAATGTGGGCCCAAGGGCGCCCGTCTTCCACGTTTCGTCGGTTGGGTCGGTCACCGCGAGCCCGTTGAGCAGTTGACGCGCGGCAACCAAGTAACTCTCGTCTTCGGTCGTTCGGTAGAGCTCAATCAGCACTTCCGCGCGCCCCGCCACGCCGCAGCAAAAGGAATGATCGCCTCCTTGGAGGGGGACCGTTTCGAGGGCGACCGAGAGAAGATCCTCGTAAGCCGTATCTTCAGAATATCGGAGCCCCAGAATCGCGGCGAGGCAGATGCCCGGGCCGCCGGTGCACACGCCGTGCGTCTTGAGGAGCAGACTTCGATCGTCTGAGTTCGTTTGCCAGACAGGCCCGTCAGGCGTGGCGATGGCGGAGGATTTGAGAATTTGGATGGTTCGGTGCCGCAACCCTGTCTCGTGCGAGCCGATCAGCGCGCGAGCCATCTCGAATGAAACGAGGCAGCCCGCGAGCCCGTGGCCAAACCCGATGGCTACCGACTCTCCACGCTCCGCTCTGCGAAGCAGCCGCGCGAGCTCGCCTTCGACACTCCTTTGAAGCAGGAGCAAGGTGTCGCGAGCATCGGGCCGAAATGGCCCCACCAGCCCCAGAACCGGTATGGCGCCCGCGGCACCCGCGTAAAAGTCGCCAGGCCGAGCATGGCCGATCGAGCGAGTGAATCGACCCCAGAGCGCATCCGAGATGGGCGCTCCGTGAAGGCTCGAGAGTGCGAGGAGCGACCCACTTGAGCTCCAAATTTGGCAGTCCGCGACCTCCGGTCCGTTGGTCTGAGCCGACAACGGCAAGGCAGCGATGCGATGCCCCTTCAGACGGGCGGTCTGAAGCTCGATGTAGGCCTTCATGGCCCCAACACCGAAAAAGCCGCCCTCACATGTGTTCATCGAGGCTGGTTAAACCGCTCATCGGCAAATGAATAGAATTTCGAACCAGTTTGAAACACTCCAAGCCGGAGGCCTCGAAAGAGGGCCCCGGCTCGGAACGTCGAAATCAAACAAAAGAGACTTACGCGCCGCCGTGAGCCGACTCGCAAAGACCGCCGGCGACCTGAGTTCCTTGAATGCCCGTCAACACCTTCACGACTTTGAGCTTCAGATCCAGTTTTGACTTCTTCATGGGGTATTTCCTTTGTTTGGTGGGTTGGTTCGTCAGTGACGCAGATCCTAGTAGCAAAATGATTGCCACTCGCGACGCACAGTGTTTCGGCACCGATCAGAACAGGCGCCAACCTCTAAAGAAGCTCGTTGTGAACATCTCATTGCATTGAGCGCGCGTCATTTCACACAACTCACAATGTCAGAGGGTCGACCACCTGCGTTTCTCGAGGTCGCGACGCGCTTCCGCATGAGGGTGAGCCACGGTACGTTGATGGCGGCCCATGACCGAAAAATATCACCTCAACCCACTTCATATTCGGCTCGATGGTTCGTACCTCATTCAGGTTTCGGCGAATGAGCTCCTTCAAGCGAACGCTCCAGAGTACCTCGAGCTTTTGGCGCGCATGACACCTGCATCGAAGCGCACCGTGCTCGGGGCGCTCTCACTGAGCTCGAAGGGCTCGGCGTCTGAAAACGTCTCCCAGTTTGAGGAGCTCGTTCGAAGCCGAATTCTCGTCCCTCAGTCTCAATTGGTCGCGCACACCGAGGGCGTGCTGCTCCCCAAAATCGACGGCTACATTCGCGATGAGGTCGAAAAAGCGGTCAAGAAATATCCCAGTCACCTCAGAGGGGGCAGGGAGCGTCGGCCAAAGCCCCGACCCTTCATTCTCGATGTGCTCCCAAATGAGAGTCGGCGGCCATTTATCGCTCACTTGCTGCTGAACGCGGTGCGCCAGGGTTTCACCGTGAAATCGACGCTCACCAATTCTGTGCTTCAGCTCGCGGTCAAGAAGGGCCGCCACGAGCGGGTTTTCACGAGCCAGTACAGCGTACTCGCCGAGCCAGACGCACGCGCGGAGAGTCTGTCGACCATCAAGTGGGCCGCGAACTACCTCTGCGGTCAAGCGGGTATACCGGTGCCCGCTCAAGCGCTTTGCAAAGACGTGGGCAGCGCCGAGCGGTTCGTCGAAAAAGTCGGTTTTCCGGTCGTGATCAAACCCATTGAGGGGTGGGGGGGCACTGACGTGTACCCCAACCTGGGTTCACTGGAGCGGGTCAGAGAGGTGATCGAGCTCTTGAAACCCGCCTGGAGCAATCGGTTGATCATCGAGAAGCACATCTTCGGTAACAACTACCGACTTCTCGTATTGGGCAATGAAGTGATTTCGATCTACGCGGGCCTCCCTCCCATCGTCGTTGGCGATGGCGTGGCAACCATTCGGGCGCTCATCGCTGCAGAAAACGAGCGGCGCTACCACGCTCGCCGTTTCGAGCACGGTGAAAACGCCGTCGTCATTGACGAAGAGCTGAAAGGCATTCTCCGTGTCGAGCGCCTCACCCTTGGCTCCGTTTTGCCGAAGGGCAAACGCCTGCAGGTTCACTACAACCTCAACCGGAGCCGAGGAACCCGGGTACGGATCATCGCCCCGCACACGATTCACCCCGCGGTTCGGCAAATGGCAGTGAAGGCAGTTCGACTCTTCGGCTTTCACTACGCTGCGATCGACTATGTCTCGACTTCATTGACTTCGTCACCAGCGCAAACGGGAGGCGTCATCTGTGAAGTTCAAACGGGCCCGATGCTCCCCTCGCCACCGATCAACATGACCGAGTTCGTTCAGCACATGCTGGCGTATCGAGGCGATTCGCGCAGACCCTCGGCAACGTTGAAGGTCGTTCGACAGACCCGCACCTCAAGCTGACTTTTCTTGGTCAGGGCTGCGGAGCGTGCCATTCACCGCAATCGCCAAAGCTCGACCGCGGCACGATGACATTGCTCGAAATTTCGAGGGGGTTCAGGCATCGCCAGTCGGCCTGACCGCCCCGCAGAGGGTCGAACAGAAGTGCCAGGGGCTGGGTGCCAAGACCGGTGATCAGGCTCCCGTTCGACAACCAGCGCACGTCGGTGGTGTTGGCCCCCGCTTCGAGCCGGTCGACTGCGAGGCCGTGCTCCAGGTCCCAGATGAAGATCGTGCCAGCGTTGTCGATGCTGGCAATCTGGTTGCCATCGGGGCTCACGTGGGCCCAGCTGACGGCTTGGGTGTGCCCGGTGAAACGACGAACCAGCGCCTGGTTGTCGACGCTCCACAGGGCGATCAGTTGGTCGCGACCCGTGGTGAGGAGCTGGTGATCACCAGAAACGAAGCTCACCGACATCGTCTCATTGCCGTGGGCGCGCCACGAGTGGAGCTCGCGTTGGTCGCGCCAGCTCCAGACGTGCACCGTGCCATTGGCGCAGCCGGTGGCGAGGAGGCTCCCGTCGCTCGAAAACGCAAGCGTCGTGACACCTGAGTTGTGGCGGAGCGTGGCGACGTTCGTGCCGGCTGAGACGTCCCATACCTTGGCGGTCGTGTCGTCGCTCCCCGACCCGAGAAACTGTGCGTCACGCGTGAACTCGAGGCGCTTGATGGGTTGGGTGTGGCCCCGCAGTCGAACTGGCGTCACGACGGGCGCCCACCGCGCCAGGCAAATGTCGTTCTCATCGTCAGAGGCGACCAGCGGTTGATCGCCCAGGGTTGCCGCCATCGACCAGGGTGCCGCACACCCCGTGACCTTCATGCGATCGATGAGCTGACCGTCGGGCAGACGCCAGCGTGCATACTCGCCATTGTCGGGCCCCGACAGCGCCCACGTCTGGTCGTTCGACGGCCAAACGAAGGTGTTCTCGCCTACTTCGAACTGGTGCAGGGTCTTCAGCGCGCTCAGGGCCCAGAGTCGGAGCATGCCGTCGCTCGAGCTCGTCACGAACCGGCCCGGCCCGATTGAAGCGAAGCCCACCAACGCGCTGACATGCCCATTGAGTGATTCGAGTGGTGCGCTGATGCCCACGCGCCACCAGTGCAGCACTCCATCGGCGGTCGCCGTCATGACTTCGCGGTCATTGAGAACCGAAATGGTCTTGACCGGAGCTCGGTGGTTGAAGGTGCCGACGGTGACGCCT
>JANLPS010000333.1:0-2858 GCA_031367385.1 Archangium sp.
GAGCACCGAGGCGAAGCCTCCGCCGCCGCGGGCGAGGTAGTCGGGCATGGCGACCCGGTAGAGGCGCTTCGCATCGAGCGGCTTGCCCCCAAGGGTGAGCTCGCGGAGCTGATTCGCCTTCGGACAGCGTGCCAACTTCACTTCGAGGCCCGAGATTTGAAACATGCCCTTCTTCGCGGCGTAGGCCGTGCGGAGCAGGCTGGTGAGTTGCTCTCCGGTGACCTCGAGCATCGCCAGGGTGTTGTCGAATGGCGTGACTTCGTAGACGGCGCCGTAGAAGAGCGGGCCGGCTTTGAGGTCTGCGCGCAGGCTGCCGGAGTTGATCACGCCCACGTCAGCGTGGTCGATGGCGCGCAGGGAGTCGGCGATGAAGCTGCCGAGCGTGCTCTCTTCTTCTGCGTCGCGCGTGAGGGTGACGGGCACGGTCAGGCCGAGGGGTCTCTGCTGCTGTTCGGCGGCCGCCCGCGCCTTGTCGAGCAGCGCGTCGATGGCTGCGTCGGCGATCACGGGTTGGCCGTGAAAGACCGCGGGCGCCAAGGTCGCGTCGGCACCGCGAGCCTGGAGCTTCTTGACCTCGCAGCCCATGCTCGCCTTGTCAGCGGTGCCGCAGATGTCGTGAAGCTCGATCTTCGTGGTGCTGACCTTGCTCGTGGCGGGGTCGATGGTGAGCTCCACGAGGCCGAAGGAGCGGCCCTGGTTGCCGCTCTCGATGACCGCGGTGCCGTTGACGATGTGGGCGACGTACGCGTGCGTATGGCCGGCGACCACGGCGTCGAGCGTGCCGGGTGGCATCTGCCGCAGCACCTCGAAGATCTCGCCGGTGTCGGTGTCGCAGCTCGTCAAGTCGAGTGGGTGGGCGTTGTCGGAGCAGCGGCCTCCCTCGTGCATCGCGGCGATGACCACGGCGGCGCCTTGCGCGCGGAGGGCCTTCGCGGCGTCGATTGCGGTGGCTGAGAGATTGCGGAATTCGAGCGAGGCGACGTTGATCGGCAAGGTGGTGGCGGGAGTGCTCGGCGTGGTCAGCCCGATGATGCCGATCTTGATACCGTGGCGCGTGATCATCGCGGTGCCGGCGCCGGGGAGCCACGCGGGGCGGGTCTTGGTCGCGACCTCGAAGATGTTGGCCGAGAGGAGGGGAAACTTTGCCTGTGCGATGCGGGCCTTGAGCGCGCCGAAGGCGTCGAGGCCGGGTTGCACCGCCGAGACGTCGCCGACGGGGCCGTAGTCGAACTCGTGGTTGCCGATGGCGGCGGCGGAGTAGCCGAGCGCGTTGAAGACGTCGATGACGACCGAGCCTTCAGTGAGGTTCGACATCAGGGTGCCCTGAAACAGGTCTCCGGCGTCGAGGAGGATGACGCCGTCGGGGTTCTCGGCGCGAAGAATGCGCAGATACCCGGCGAAGATCGATGCGCCTCCATGCGCGAGGTCACCTTGCGGCAGTTTCTCGTGCTGGGTCGCGACCCAGCCGTGAACGTCATTCGTGCCGACGAGGGTGATTCGAGTGGGGGCGGGCGGGGCGACTTGAACGGTCGTGCACGCAGAGACTGTAAGGAAGCAGACGATCGCCGCTGAAAATCGAAGGGAGCTCAAGGATGGGGCGCGTAGCACCGCGTCAGGTCTCTCGCATCGGAGAAGGTGCAAGGCCATGACCTTGATCACCTGTCTCTCAACGACTACGCCGTCGAAGATGATGATTCACTGGCGCATCTCGATTGAAGGCCCGCCCCTGGGTCTGATCGACGAGAACTGCCCGCACTGCAATACGCAGCAAGGCCTTGAGCGGCACGCCCTCGTGGGTCACATGGGCTTTCTGCCCGTGCCCTCGGGCGAAGTCTTGACCTGTCCTTCGTGCGGAAAGCATTCTCGGAAAGAGGGCCGCGCAAGTCGCATCGCCGGGGCCGTGTTTCTCTTGCCGTTCGTTTTGGTCTTGGGTGCTGGGTTTGCGGCCGGTCTGTACTTCCTCGCGTCGATGGTCGGCGGAGAGTTCTCTCTTGGCTACGCTGCGGCGGCTGTGGGCTTCATGTCGGTGACAGGCAACCTCGGGTATCGCACCACGCTTTCGATTCGTCGCCTCTTGGGCCCGACGGTCATCCTGCCAATGGATGGCCTGATGACTCGGCTGTGATGAGGCGCCTCCGGAGGTGAACGCGACACGGCCGATTGCATGCGGTCAGTGTGGACCCGGAGACAGGCCTGCTCATCCTCACGCCCAGTGGTGATTCGATCATGGGCGCGTCGGACCCATGAGGTACCGTATTTGAATGAAGCTTGAGCCTGGTTTGCACGAGACGGTCGTAACGAAGGAGTTGGAGAAGGCACTCCGGGACGCCTCAAAGTCCTCCCAGGCGACCACCGAATCGCTCACCGATGCTGGCGCTCCGCAAATGCTTGGGCGGTACGTTTTCGATGCATTGGTAAAAACACTTCGCAACATCCCGGAGGAGGAGCGGGGTCGAAGGCAGGTCGAGCTGACGAACGATCTGTTGAACATCTTCGCGAAGAAGTCGCCATCGGCCGGCATCGACGCCGGCGATCACGTGGTCGATCCTGCGACAGTACTGATGGCCATTCGGGAGATCACCGAAGGTCGCCTAAGCGACGCGGCAATTGCACGGCCTCTGGTCCCGCTAAGGCACAGTGATCTTCTCGTGAACGGACCGCGAGACCTGAGCCTGGCGCCAGCGATTCGCGGAGAGCTTGCATCGGCTGACTCGGTCGACATGATTGTTTCATTCGTGAAGTTCAATGGCGTCCGAATCATTCGCTCCGAGCTTGCCGCCTTCGCGCAACGCCGACCGAACGTAAGCGTTCAGCGATCACCGTCGGGTTTGGTGGCGGCGGCGTGATAGCAGGCGGCC
>JANLPS010000338.1:0-4491 GCA_031367385.1 Archangium sp.
CCCCTCGCAGCCGCTGAAGATCAGCGTCGCCGCCAGAGGGAGCCACTTACGAACTTGCATGTGCCGCCTTGGGTTTGAGAACAGTCACCATCGCCACCAACGCGGCGAGCGCCACCAGGCCGATGATCAGCAGCGGGGCCCACAGCCCATCGACCGGTGCCGCGACAGGTCTGGTCGAGACGATCACCACCTCGGGCCAGGCCCGAGAAGCCCGGCCCAGCATCTGCCCGCTGGGCGCGGAGGGTTGCGAGCCATACCAGTCGTCGTTCTTCGCCCTCACCCCGACCGAGCCGCCGATGAGCTTGGCGGCCTTCTCGAACGAGAGCTTCGACACCGCGCGGCCCACCATCACCACCCCGACCAGCGTCGCGCCGCGCACCACCGGCGCCGCCGAGACGACCAGAAACCGCCCCCGCACGAACACCGGCGTCGCGGCCGCCGCGCCATCGAGCGCGTTCTTGAACCAGGTCGAGCCCCTGAGCTCTTTGAGCTTCGCCGCGTCGAGCTCCAGGCCCTGCTCGAAGGCCGAAGCGATCACGTCTCCACTCGGGGCGCAGAGCGCGAAATAATCGAAGTGCGATTCACCCTGCAGCTCACCCAGCGAGTCTCGAACGGTGGCCTTGTCAATCGGCTGGGTCGACAGCGAGGCCTTCGCGCGCGCGTCGTTGGCGACCAGGCTCGCCACCTGGCTCGTCATCGAGGCGCTCTGCTCAAGCTCGAGGTCGATCAGCTCTTGCGCGGCTTCGACTCGAGCCGCGGCCTGGGTGAGCGCCGCCTGGGTGGTCGCGCTCTTGAACGAGAGGCCCCAGCCCAGCGCCGCCAGCGGGCCCACCAGAGTCACCACGGCCAGCGCCGCCGCTTTGAAGATCTTCATCTGCCTGCCTTGAAAGAAGTTATTCGGAGCCCACTGCGAGCGGGCCGCTGAGGGTAGTCGTTCGGGTCGAGGTCACCTGCCCGTTGCGAACGGTTTGCACCACGTGAACACCGCGCGAGACCCAGAGGTCTCCCTCTGCGTTGACGCTCGCTTCGGTGCCGTCGACCCACAGCGCCGTCGAGCGCCCCCCTTGAAATCGCAGCCGCTCGAGCCCCGCCGCTTCGCCGCCCGAGGTCAGGGCGATGCTGGCACCGGTGATGAGACAGACCGCCAGGGCGAGCGCGCCGGTCAACGCCACCAACGTGCGCCGCGATTCGACCGCCAGCCTGGTCGCCGCAGACAGCTCGAGCGCCGTCGAGGGCGCCGCCGCTATCGTCGGTTGGCCGCTTCCGATCTCGAACCCGCCGCCGCTCTCGGGCACCTTGCCGCCGTTGCTCCCGGGCTTGGGCCACAAGCCCGAGCGCTTGTTGAGCATCGTCATCACTTTGGGCAACGAGAGCGAGAGCCGGGTGCCCGACGCGACGTCTTGCTTGGCGGCCGCCCGCTCGCTGCCGACAAGGCCGACCAGCCAACGAGAGACCTGCCGGTGGCTCAGCTGCCCGCCAGTCTCTTCGAGAAATTTTTCGAGCGCCTCTTCGAGCGCGCGGGCGGTGCCAAAGCGATGGTTCGGGTCTTTGGCGAGCGCCTTCATCACGATGCTGGCGATGGTCTCGTCGACCCCGGGCACTACCTCGCGCAGGTCGGGTATCGGCATGTTGACGATGCTGTTGATCACCGCCGCGTCGTTTTCGGCCGAGAAGAGCTTGCTGCCGGTGAGCATCTCCCACAGCACGCAGCCGACCGAGTAAACGTCGATTCGGTGGTCGCCCTTGCCGACGGTGATCACCTCGGGCGCGACGTAGGCCAGCTTGCCTTTCACCGTGCCCACGTCGGTGTGCTCCATCGCCTCGTTGGTCTTGGCGATGCCGAAGTCGATGAGCTTGGTGACGCCCTGGTAGGTGACGATGATGTTCGACGGGCTGACGTCGCGGTGCACCAGATCGAGCGACTGCCCGGAGTCGTCGCTGAACTCGTGGGTGTAGGTCAAGGCCGCCGCCACATCGCGCGCGATCGCGGCGGCCAGGCGTGGGGGCATGCGCTCGCCGGTCAAGGCCATGCGGCGAATGATGCGGTGCAGATCTTCGCCCGCCAGGTACTCCATCGCCATGAACAGCACGCCATCGGCGGTGCCGAAGTCGAAGACCCGCACGATGTTGGGGTGCTCGAGCCGGCCCATGATTCGGGCCTCTTCTTCGAACATCGACGAGAAGCCGGGCACGCTCGCCATGCCGGGGAGCACCCGCTTGAGGGCCACCACCTGGCGAAATGACTGACTGGTCTCGCGAATGGCGAGCAACAGCTCGGCCATGCCACCTCGGCCGATCAGCCCGGCGATTCGATATTGACCGAAGGGCTCGAAATCGGACCAGTGATCGACCGCTGATTCAGTGACGACGATCTCAAGTGAATCTTCCTTCATGCCGTCTCTTTCACCCACCCCTGCGTGGATCATTCTTCCGCATTCGTGTCGGGCATTGCAAACTGTTGTGCGCAGGTGAGGTTTTTATCGATCGTCACCCCAGCGAGCGGTAGGTAGTGAACCCTGCGCACAAGTAAGGAAAGCGCGCCCAAACGCCGCTGATCTCAAGAATCATCTGACGCTGGGGTGCGCTCAATGGTATCTGAGCCGCTTCTCGTTCACTCTTTTCTGGAGCTTCAATGCGCACGATTTCGAAACGGTTCTTGATGGCGTCGGTGGCCTTGGCTGTCTCGTTGTCGGCGTGCGGCGAGAAGAGTGAGCCGACCGATGCTGGCACCAAGAACGACGCCGGCTCAGCCTTCGACGCGGGCACCGCAGCGACGTGCAACACCATCGCCACCACCGGCCCCTGGGCCGTTTTCCCCTCGGCTGACGGGGGCGCCAACACGGTCGTTCAGTCGGCGACCGGCAGCCTGAAGTCGTGCACCGAGAACGGCAAGACCCGAGTGGTGCTGGCCGTCAATCTGATCGGCGCCGACGGCGGCGTCTCGGCGGGCCGCGCGTACGGTGCTCACGTGCACGTGGCGAACTGCTCTGCGGGTCAGGCCGGCGGCCACTACCGCAACGACCCCGATGCCGGCGCGAGCAGCAGCAATGAAGTCTGGCTCGACTTCACCACCAGCGCGACCGGAGACGGCGCCGCCGACTCGACCACCGCCTTTCTGGTTCGCCCGGGCCAGGCCAAGGCCGTGGTCATTCATGATCACACCACCGACTCGGCCGGAGTTGCCGGCACGAAGTTGGTCTGCGTCGACGTACCGTTCTAGACCGCCTCGGCGCTCGTCACCGCTCTTCGCTCAAGAATGCCCCCTGCTCGTCAGCGCCCGGCCGCCGCCGCGTCACCGTCGGCGTCGCGCGCCAGCGAGGCTCGCTTCTTCGACCAATTCACCGTCGAGAAGCGCGACAACCTCGCGGCCGTGCCCAAGGGCTTTCGGCCCAAGCTTCGCTCGATGCTCAAGGCCAAGCGGCGCATCACCGCCCACTTCTCGGAGTCGAACTTCGGCGAGGTAACCTCGCCCTTCACCTTCGGCCCGTACGAGTTCATCTACGGGTACCAGCGCATCAACCTCAATCACCTCGACGTCTACGACGCGCAGCCTTACTTTCGGCTCGCGCTCGACCGGCAGAAAGACCACGCGTACTTCACCTTCACCAGCTGCGGGCAGGCCGCGCTGAGCGTCTCGATCTTGACCGCGATGAAGCTGTACGGAGCGAAGGTGCTGCACCGCACCGCGGAGCTCTATTACGAGACCCACGAGTTTCTGACCGACTTCGGCCTTGGCACCGAGCGGCTGTCGAGCAAGAGCCGGGGTCAGGTGCTGCTGCTCGATTCGTCGACGCTCGAATCGGGCTTCGAGCCTTCGTGGGCCCGCTTCGCCTGCGTGATCATCGACACCACCTGCTGGAGCCTGGGCTTTACCGGCCTCGATCGGTTGGTTCACCGTTTGCTCGACGCTGGCGCCGACGTGATTCTCGCCCGCAGCCACATCAAGCTCGACTGCCTGGGCACCGAGTGGAGCCGCCTCGGGTCGATTCTCTTCATCACCCAGCGACCCAAAGAGCGGGTGGGTCGGTTTCGGCAGCTCTTCGTCAAGCGCTCGAACCCGTTCGGTGCGCGCGCCGAGATTCGTCAGGTGTACCCGTTCTTGAAATCAAAGGCCTTTCACCGGCTCAACGAGCGCTGGGTGGCCGGCCTTAAGCGCAGTAACAAGGCCCTCGCGGCCAACCTGGCCAAGCAATGGGCCCGCCGGTGGAGGTACGCGCCCGGGTCACGGCTCGCGCTGGTGCAGCAATTTCCTCATGACTTGTTCATGTGGATCTCGGTGTTCGAGGCCGACCCCAAGCAACTCGACGTTCGGTGCCTTCGGTTGGTCGCGGCGCTCGAAAAAGCCGGGTTACCCGCCAAACACATCGCCAGCTACCCGTGGGATTTTTTCTCGCTCACCACCTTCATCAAGAGCGAACAGGGCAGTAGCCCGGTGCCGATCGGCGTGTTTCGAATCTCGGCTCCAGCCACGACCCCTGCTCAACGAAACCG
>JANLPS010000352.1:0-1720 GCA_031367385.1 Archangium sp.
GGTGGGTCAGCGTCACGCCCGCGGTTCGCGAGGGGCGCTTCGAAGATGATGACGCCCACGACGAATGGCTGCGCACCCACGTGCGCCACTGGTGCCCCAAGTGCTGGCCCGTGGTGGCCGACCTACTCAAAGAGCACGGGGCCCTGCCATGATCTGGATCTTTGTGGCGCTGCAGGCCATTTCGCTCTTCGGTTTCTGGCACGTCTCGGCCTGGTGTGCCTTGAACAGGCAACACATCGTCGCCCTCATGAAGCAGAGCCGCGCCGACATTGACCTGATCACCGCGCTCTCGCGCTCAAACAAAGAGGCGCACGACCGCATCGCCGAGCTCGAGGCCACCCTCATCGCGAACGGGATCTACCATTGAGCACTTCAAAGATTGCCGCCGAGCGCAGCGTCGCGCGATGGCATGCGACCACCCCTTGGGCGTCGTCTCCCGAGGGGTGCGTCGCCCTTGATTGGCACGCCGGCTATCGCGAGGGCATCGGCGAAGGCGCCCTGCTGATGCTCCTGCTCGTCGTGGCCGCGTTCGCCATTCGTCGGGTTGCCCGGTAGCATGGTTGAACCCCAGTGCATCGGAGTGCCCCCGTGTACGTAAGTGAAGACCGCCGCTCGGTGCGCGACGTCGAGGCCGTTGCACGCGCGCACGACCTATTGAGGAAGCAGGCCATGGCATTGAAACACTACGAAGAAGGCTTGACGCAGCGGGCCAGTGCCGAGCGTTTGGGCGTCAGTCGCAGGGTGGTTGAGCGGCTGCTGATCAAGCTCGGGTTGATTCGTGGGGGCCAACTGTGAGCCCGATTCAGAACAAACCCAAATCAAAGGGCGGCAACCCCAACTGGCGCAAGGGCATGAAGTCGCCCAACCCAGGGGGCCGACCGGTGACGCCACAGGAGCTGAAAGACGACTTTCGCACCCTGACCAGCGCCGCCCTCAAGCGCGCGCGGAAGGCGCTCGATTCGAAGAACGAGAAGATTGCCACCGACATGGCGGCCTCCATCATCAAGAAGGGTCTGCCGGATGGGCTCAGCATCGAAATCTCGGGGCCGAATCAAGCGCCCATCGCCATCACCAACCTCAAACTCGATGACCTCAGCGACGAAGAGCTCGCGCTTCTCCATGGTCTCGCAACTCGCAGCAAGCCTCCCGAAGGTTGAAGAGATTGAGCACGCTCAGGCGCTGAGGAAGCTGCCCACCTTCATCCCCGCGGTCACTCCCCGGTACCTGCCCCCACACCACCTCAGGCGACTGACTGAGCGGCTCGAACTCGCCGCGAAGGGCATCCCTCAATTCGTGGTGTGTCACGCTCCACCTCGCCATTCCAAAACTGAAACCCTTGTTCACTTCCCGGCCTTCGCGCTGAAGCGCAACCCGCGGTTGACGATCGGCTACGCCACGTACGGGCAACGCCTCACCCGCTCGAGCTCGAACAAAATTCGCCGCATCGCCGGCGCCGCGGGCATCACCCTCGAGTCGGCCACCGTAGGCGAGTGGCGCAACCCCGAAGGCGGCGGGGTGCTCTCCACCTCGGTCGGCGGGCCCCTCACTGGGTACGGTGTCGACATCATGTTGATCGACGACCCCTACAAGAATCGCATCGACGCCGAATCGCTCGCGTACCGGGAGCGCGTAAAGGATTGGTACAACGACGTCGTCTTCACGCGCATCGAGCCGGGCGGCAGCATCTTCTTGTTCATGACGCGGTGGCACCCCGAAGACC
>JANLPS010000370.1:0-29750 GCA_031367385.1 Archangium sp.
AGACCTTGCCCGCCCCGCCGGTGGCCAAGACCGTCACCTTGCCCAGCATGGTGGCGATTGACCCATCTTCGAGCAGTGCGTAGGCCCCAACCACCCTCCCCTCTTCGCGAATCAGGTCGATGCCCGCGGTATCGGGGAAGAAGGTGATGTTTTTCTGCTCGTCGCAGGCTGCGAGCAGCGCCCGCTCGACCTCTTTGCCGGTGGAGTCGTGGGCGTGAACGATGCGGCGCTTCGAATGGCCCCCTTCTCTGGTCAAATCGAACTCGCCGTCGGCCTTGCGGTTGAACTCAGCCCCCAGCGCGACCAGCTCCCTGAGCCGATCTGGGCCCTCTTTCACAGTAATTTCAACGGCTTCGCGATTATTGAGGCCTGCCCCGGCGACAATGGTGTCCTCCAGGTGGCGCTCGACCGAGTCATCGGGGGCCAAGACCGCCGCGATGCCGCCCTGGGCGTACATGGTGTTGCTCTCGGAGCGACTGCGCTTGGTCAGCACGGCCACCGACCCCGATTTTGCAGCCTCGAGGGCGAACGTCAGACCTGCCACGCCACCGCCCAGCACCAACACGTCAAATGCGAACGCCATGTCGGCCGTTTAATCACCCGGCGCCCGATTCGTCAGGTATTTGAAGGACCTGTGAAATGAAGAGTACGCTTCAGGCGCTTCTGACCCCGATGAAACGAACTGCCCTCAGCCTGTTGCTCTTGCCGACCCTGGCCTGGGCCGGCGGCATTTTTCGCTACGTCGATAAAGACGGCACCATCGTCTACACGAACGTGGCGCCCAAGGGCTCGCAGGCGCGGCAAGCGCGCAAAATCGAGGGTGATTTTCGGCCCGCTCCGACGACGGCGACCCCGGCCAAGGTCTCGACCTCGACCAAGGCCGCGTTGACCGCGTTCGACGACTACATCGAAGAGGCTGCGGTTCGGTACCGGGTACCGGCACACCTGGTTCGGGCGGTGATGCACGCCGAGTCGGCCTTTGACCCGAACGCGATTTCGAACGTGGGCGCGTCGGGCCTGATGCAGCTGATGCCGGGCACGGCGCAAGACATGTTCGTCAAAGACATCTTCGACGCCCATGAAAACGTCGAGGGTGGTGTGCGGTACCTTCGGGTGCTGGCCAATGAATTCGACGGCGACATGGTGAAGATGGTCGCGGCGTACAACGCGGGCCCCGAGGCGGTTCGCAAATACAACGGCCAGGTGCCGCCCTACCCCGAAACGCAAGCCTACGTGCGCAAGGTGTTGTCGCTCTACTTTCAGTACAAGTCGCAAGCCGAGCAATCGTCGTCGCCCGAAGCGAAGCGCTAAGAGACTCCAAAAATTTTTGAAGACAAGGATCACGAATGGCAGGCACGGCTGTGAGCAGAGATCCGGCCACGGAGGAGGAGTTCGTCGCGTCGCTCTACAAGGGCGGCGAACTGCTCGCGGCCAACAAGGTCGTCGAAGCGCGCGAGCACCTCGAGAAGGCGAACAAGCTCAACCCCAAGAATGAAAAAGCCCAGAACCTGCTGGGGCTTGCGTACTTCAAGCTGGGGCTCTTCGATCAAGCCTCTGAGGTCTACGAGGCGCTGGTGCGTGAGAACCCGGCCGACCCGACCCTGCGGGTCAATCTGGGCCTGGTCTACCTGAAGACCAACAACCTCGAGCGCAGTGTGCACGAGTTCGAGACGGCGACCGACCTCGAGCCGACCCACAAGAAAGCGCACAACTACCTGGGGTTGGCGTTGGCGCAGGCGGGCGACTACGGGCGCGCGAGAGATCACTTCGTGGCGGCCGGGTCTGACGCGATGGCCGAGAAGATGTCGAAAGCCCTGGTGGCGCGGGTCGAGAGCGAGCCGCCGGTCGAGGCGATGACCGTGCTCCCGGCGCCCCCGGCGAGCGCTCCGGCGATACCGGTCGAGGCCAAGGTGATCGTCTCGCCGCAAGCCGCGAGTGCCGAGAGCGATGAAGAATTGATCGAGGTGATGAGCGACGAGCAAGAGCCTCCCTCGGGTGAAATGCCGGCGGTCATCGAGGCCGAAGAGCTCGCCGTTGATGTCGGAGTGGATTCTCCCAGCGAGCAGAACGACGAGGTCTCAGAGCCGGGCACCACGCTGACCGAGCTGCCGGCCGATGCGCCGGTCGAGCTCGCGCGCCCCAGCCGCCCGAACTTGTCAGCGACCGATTGGGGTGAGCACGCAGAGAAACAGCTGCCGGCGCCGCTGGAGGCCGAGGTGGCGGTCGAGGCCGGCGACGTGCTCGACGAAGACCAGCTCATCGAAGCGTCAGAAGAAGACGCCGCGGAGGCAGCCCAGGGCCCGCGCATCGAGGTCGACCAGTACGGCGAGCCAGTCACCGGTCAGCAGTTTGGTCGCAGCTCGAAGTCTGGCCTCAAGCGGGTCGCCGCGGCGTGGCCCGAGAGCGAGCCGCGGGAGTTGGTGTCGGTCGAGTCGATGACCCCCGAGCCAACGGCGCCCACTGATGTACCGGTCGATAATTCGTGGTCGGCCCCCGCCCCTGGCACCGATGAGCTGATGGCGTCGGCGGCACAGAGCTACGTGCACTCCGGGCAAGACGAGGTCGCTCCCAACGGTGAGTACGCCGAGCAGCAGGCGACGAGCGCAGAGAACGACTGGAGCGACGCGGCGACTTCGAACGCGGCCGACCTCGAGTACGTGCCCGCCAGCGATGCTGAGCCGCAGGGCTGGGCGGCCCAACCTGCCGCAGGGGCTC
Organism: Archangium sp.; assembly: GCA_031367385.1. GTDB lineage: Bacteria > Myxococcota > Myxococcia > Myxococcales > Myxococcaceae > JAEUJT01. Next base: position 2,716 of record JANLPS010000370.1, read on the forward strand.
CACCGAGCGCCGAAGACCCGAGATGGTCGAGTGGGCCTGCGGTTGCGGCACAAGACGCGGCGTCTGTACAGGCAGACAGTGGCGCGGCTTCAGAGACGATCGCTGGAGCGCCGTATCTGGAGCAGGCCGGTGAAGCGGGCTCCGGCTACGCGCTGGCAGACGGCGACGAGGCCTCGAGCGCTGCGTACCTTCAGCAAGCTAATGGCGGAGACCCTGACGCGGCCTCCGCGCAGGCGAGCGGCGGCGCTGCCGGCGAGCCCATTGGAAATTCGCCGTACGGCGGCGGCTACCCCGACGCTGCCTACGCGCAAGCGAACAGCGGCGCTGGTGACGAAACCAGCGGAAACTCACCGTACGCTGGTGGCTACTCAGACGCTGCGTACGCGCAGGTGAACAACGGCGCTGGGGGCGAGGCCAGTGGAAGTTCTCCGTACGGTGGCGGCCACTCCGACGCGGCTTACCCGCAGTCGAGCCGAGGCGAGACGAGCGCACGCTCTGCTTACACTGGCGCGACGTCTGCAGTGAGAGCCGGGCATTCGGCAAGCTCAGACAGCGGCGCGGCGTCATCGACGATCGCTGATGCACCCTATCTGCAACCAGACAGCGCGCAGGCCGAGGGCGATTCTGAACCGATCTCCGACGCCTCGTACCTGCAGGCTGACGACGCTGGCGCCTCGGGCGAGCTGCCGATGGTCGATGCCGAGCCGGCTGCCGCGGCCTCCGAGCTCGACTGGAGCGGCGTGGCAGCCACAGGCCAAGCCGAAGAACCCACGGCCGCAGCGCCTGCCCCCGACGCAGTGCCTGATTGGGTCGCAAGCGCGCCCGACCCGCTCGCCGCGACCGAGAGCGCCGCAGAGCCGGAGTGGGTCTCGCAGCCACTCTCCGAGGTGAATTTCTACGCCGCGGGTCACGAATCGGTGATCGCCCAGTCTGAAGCGCTCGACCGCGCGGCCATCTCAGCCGAGAGCGCTGCCGCAGTGGCAACCGAGACGGCGCGCCCCACCGTGCCCACCTACGAGCCGCGAGCGGTCTCCGGGCCGGTGCACGTCGACATCAGCCTCACGCCGGTCACCCAAAGCCCCACCGAGCCAGACGGAGTCGCCGCGATCGCTGCGCCCTCGGCTTCGGCCCCCAGCGGGTACTCGCCAATGGGCTCGCAGCGCTTGCTCGACCTGGGCGCGTCGACGCAATGGGTCGCCGAGGGTGAGCGAGGCCCGTTTCACCTGGGCAACGACGGCATGGCGGTGACGGTGCACGGCGAGATGCTGGTTCGGTTGACCAACCTGGTGGCCGTGGTGGGCAGCGTCGAGGTGTCTCCTGAGATGCGGCGCATTCGAGGCCGGCCCACCGATCAGTCGTTCGGCACCGGAGAGCACCAGCTGCAGCGGGTTCGTGGCGCTGGGGTGCTCTACCTCGAGCCCGGCCGTTCGCTCTTTCACGCGATCGACCTCGATGACGAGGGCGCGTACCTGCGCGAAGAACGCGTGTTCGCCTTCGAAGAGCCGATTGCTTTCGAAAACGGCCGGCTGACCGACTCAGGCAAGTCGGTCGAGCTCGTCAACCTGAAGGGCCAAGGCCGGGTGCTGTTGCAGCTCGACGGGCCGCTCAAGGCGATGCCGATACCGGTGGGCTCGCCGATGGTGGTGCCGCTCAGCCGCCTGGTGGGGTGGTTCGGGCGGGTTACGCCGCGCATGGTCGGTTTCGTGGGTCAGGGCGCGGTCGAATTGACCGGTGAGGGCTACGCGCTCCTCGGAGCCGCCGCAGAACGGAGCTGACCGATGGACCGTGAAGCCAAACGCAAGCTCCGCCAGGAGACCCGGCAGCGCAAGAGCGCCGAAAAAGACCGTCGCAAGGTCGAGAAGCTTCGCAAACGCGACGAGAAGCGCCGCAGCCGGGGCCCGTCGGTGCTGCTGCAGGAGTTCTGGAACCTCCCCAACATGCTCACCCTAGGGCGGATCTTCATCATCCCCCTCTTCGTGTGGTTCACGTACCACGCTGACCCGTTCTACTCGGTGCTGGCGGCCTCGCTGTTCACGCTGGCGGCCATCACCGACGTCATCGATGGGTACCTGGCGCGGCTCCTGAACAAGATCACCGTCACCGGCAAGCTGCTCGACCCGTTGGCCGACAAGCTGATCGTGATGGCGGCGATGGTGATGATGGTGCGGCTCGGCCGCATCGAAGCCTGGGTGATCATCGTGCTGATCAGCCGCGAATTCGTGGTCAACGGCCTGCGCCAGATCGCCGCCAGCGAAGGCATGATCATCGCCGCCGGCCAGGAGGGCAAATGGAAGACGGCCCTGCAGCTGGTGGGCATCATCTCTCTGTGCGTGCACTACACCTACCCGGTGAGCTTCTTGTTCGCGACCTACGACGTGAAGTTCGCGGTGGTGGGCAAGACGCTGATCTACCTCTCGACGGCCTTTTCGGTCTGGAGCGCAGGCACCTACTTTCAGGCGTTCTTGCAGATGTTGTCGAAGCGCGGGGCCCCGACGCAAAAAGCCGCTTGACCAGCTGTCAGGTGGCAGGCTACTTACGCGTCGCTTCGATCAACCACATGCGGGAATAGCTCAGCGGTAGAGCATCGCCTTGCCAAGGCGAGGGTCGAGAGTTCAAATCTCTTTTCCCGCTCCAAAAGGCCCTCGATTCGTCGGGGGCCTTTTTTTTGCCCTGTTGCTCTCGGAGGTTTCGTCACCGCACGCGCAAGTTGGTCGGCGGAGCGGGCGCAGCGGCAGTCGAGCCGTACTCGAAGGCGCCTCGATCGAAAACGCCATCGGCACCACGCAGAGCGCCGCGGAGGTCGCGATCGAATGGAGCGCCCAGCGTGGCACCAGCAGCCGTCGCAGCTTGCAGTGCAAAATTGCCCGTCGAGTAGCCTGCGAAAATGGCGGTGGTGAGACCCGTTTGCGCATGCGCTTCACCCAGCGCATTCGAGCCGCCGAAACCGTTGAAGTCGTGGGTGCCTTCGATGCCGACGGTGGGGCAATTGATGAACAGGTTGTTGCTGACGATGTTGTCGGTGCCTGCGCCCCACGCCATGCCAGCGTTGTAGCCAGACGAATCGACGAACGTGTTGTTGGAGACCCGGTTGTGGCTCGACGAAGCGCCGGCGAAACCCACCGCGCCGTCGCCAGTCGAGAAGCCCGACACCACGTTGCCGTAAAACTGGAGCCCATCGGCGTAGGTGATGGCCACGATGGCCGTGCCTCCGCCACCTGGGCCTTTGAAGGCATTGCGAAAGCGGTTGTACCGAATCGTGGCGTTGTTGCCGCTGTAGTAGAGGTTGACGATTTCGCCGTGATTCGTCGAGTTGCTCTCGACGCCGTCAGAAGCGCTGTACTCGACCACCGCACCCTCGGTGGTGCGCAGAAACCAGACGTTGTTGCTCTCTGAAACGAACAGGCGGTGAAACACCAAGCCGCTGCTGATGCTCCCTCCATCGTAATCGTCGATGTCGATGGCGTAGATGCGTTGCGTGGTACTGGGCAGCGCTGCAGCAAAGCCAGGCAGGTAGGCGTATTTCACGGTGATGTCGTCGGGCGCGTTGCCGTAGTTCTGAATCACGATTTGCTGCTGCTCGGTGTCGCGGCCAATCGAAAACCCGTAGGCCGATCGATCGAACCAGTCGCTCTCGTTTCGGGTTTGCCCGTCGATGACGTAGTGGCTGGTGCGAAAGGTGAACATGCCGAAGACGGCCTGCCCGGTGGCGTACACGCTCGACCACCCTGTTTCCGTGCCGTGATCTCCCGCGGTCGCCTTCTTGACCGCGGTGGTGAGCGACCCTGAGACCGGGTCATCGAAGGTGTAGGCCGGGTATGCACCAGCAGACACGTAATAGACGTCTCCCCGAACGAGGGTTGCCGGCAAGGCTGACCAGGCGTTGGCCCAATCGGCCCCGCTGTTCGAACCCGAAGCACCGGCTCTCACACAATGCGTGGCGGCTGCCGCAGGCACCGAGAGCAGCATCACCACGAGGCAATTGTGAATGGAGGCCACGAACAGCTCCTTTCAAAAGGGGTACTGGCTGGGTGACACCGCCTCACGGCACATTGCAAAATCGAAGTCACTCCAAGGAGTTAGGCGCTCTTTGGTCAAGTCGGTCTCGACCCTGGCAGTCACGCATGACTGCCAGCCACCCGGCGTACGTGCCCGCTTGGTCACAAAAGCGCCGCGGCATGCCACGCCACCCCCGTGCCCTCTCCCACCGTGCTGGTGTCTGGAAAGTGCCTCAGCTTCGTGCACCACGCCTGCGCGCAGGCGCACATCGACTACGCCAGCCTGACTGAGGGCCTCGGGCTCGTCGGCACGCACATTCCCTCCAGGCTCGACTGGGCCACGGCGGCGACTCCGACGTGCACACCGCGGCGAATGGCAGAGAAGCGCTCGCAGCCGTGCAGCGAACCCCGTGGGGCCTGGTGCTGTTGGACGTGCAGATGCCCGAGATGGACGGCCTGGAGGCGACTCGCCAGATTCGGGCGCTGTCGGGAGGCGGGGCCCAGGTACCGCTCGTGGGCCTGACGGCCTCCGCGATGAATGACGACATAATCGCCTGCCGTGACGCGGGCATGAACGACGTGCTGGCAAAGCCGATCGACCTTGCGGCGCTCTCGTCAATCTTGAGCCGCTACGGGTAGTGGCTCGAATCGAATTCGGAGAGCAAGTGCTTGCCCAGCGCCCGAACGCCGTTGAGCACCGACCCCTTCGGGCAATCAAGGGCAGGCCGCTGATGGCACGGCCAGGCCCCAGAGAATGGCGCCCATCGGGTGGCTGCCGACGTAGTTGCTGCTGGGCAGCACGTCCCACGTGACGCCGTCGGTGCTGCGGTAGAATTGCTGTTTGTCGTACCAATTCGTCCACCCTCCGCGAATGGCGACGAGCGAGCCAGTCGGGCTTCGACCGAGCACCCCAAGCTCTGGCGGGCCGCCCATCTCGACGCCGCCATCTGCGCTCAAATAGCGCGAGAACAACGGAGCGGTGATCGACCACGTCACGGCGTCGGGGCTTCGCATCAGCACCCGTTGATACGTGGGGTCGCCGTACTGCCCCCAGAGCAAGAACTCGGTGCCCGTCCACACCGGGCCAATCGAGGCGGGAGCGGGCAGAGGGGCCGAGGTGTAGGTCAACCCATCGCTCGAGACGCAGATGTTCGCGCTGTCGACGTAGATGAAGCGCCCATTCGCATACCCGAACCCCACCGTGCCTGCGGTGTTCGCGCCGCACTCAGGAGGGAGGGTCGCGTGCTGCCACGACGCTCCGGTGTCGGTGGTGACGACGAAGTCGTGGTTCGCCCCGTCAGCGGCGAACATCGTGAAGATGCCCTTGCCGTAGGTGGCCGCGCGAACGTTGTAGATGACGTTGCCGTTCATGCTGAGGGCGACGTCGGCGGTGCCCTGCCAGGTACTGCCATTGTCGCGGCTCCACATCGGCTGGCGCCCGGCGGCCAGAATCACCCCGTTGCCTTCGGTGAGCCCTGCGAATTGAGTGCCCTCGATGGCGCGCTCCCAAGTGACGCCGTCGCGGCTGCGGCGAACCGAGCCGGGCATGCCGTGCCCGTACGAGGCGATGAACCAGCCGTTCGCTTGAATCAACCCGTGGTTCGCGCCCTCGTTGTGATCGCAGTTGGTGTCGCCGCCGTCGGGGTTGCCGTCGGCGTAGAAGCACCGCAGCAGGTCGGCGTCAGACTGGTTCGCGACCCAGCTGCGCCCGTCGTCGCACGAGATGATCGACCGTGCCATGTGGCCGGTGGCGACGAAGATGGGCACCATGCGAGGGCCCGCGTCTCGCACGCCCGCATCGGCCGCGCTGCCCGCGTCGACGCCCTGCCCCGCATCGAGGCCATCGAGCGAGCGACCGGCGTCGAACGAACCGCCACTGTCGACCGGGCCATCATTGAACGCGCCCGAGTCTGCGCTCGCACCAGCGTCGGCGGCCGACCCCGACGCTGCGCCGTCGCCCACGTCAGAAGCCATGCCGAGACAACCGCACATGAGAAACACCGACAGCGTGAGGAGTGCGCTTTTCATGAAAGGGGTCGCCAAGCTGAGCACGGTTCGGCCATCGCTCCGTGTCATGGGAGAGAGCACTGGTCTCTGCTTGAAAGCTCACTCCTCGACGCACATGTCGCCTGATGTGCGACACGCGTCGCTTCACCTGAAATGCGCGGTCAAGAACGCGCGCGTCTCAGCCACGACGCGATCTTGAAAGTGCGGGTCTCGCACCTGCGGCGACCCAGACATCGGCTGGCCACCCTCGTCGAAATAGACGCCGGTCTTGCCCAAGGGCGGGGCACCGACGGCCGCCGCGACTCGTCGAAGCTCGTCGACACCGGAGAGCAGGGCGAAGTGACGGAGATGCACGTCAACTCGTACAAGCCCATCGTCACCAACACGTTGAGCATCATCGCGGGCACGCGGCCGGCAGTGAAGCCGGTGGCGACCAACGGCGACAGCACCTCGGCGGCTCAGACGCGGCTCGCGTTGGGTGTGCACGAATTCTATGACCGCAAGGTCGACTCCCAGCGCCTTGAGACGGAGTGAAACCGGAGCCCCAAGGTGGATCGACAGCTGGCGATGCGCGTCTTCGTGAAAGTGGCGGAGCTCCAGAGCTTCACGCAAGCGGCGCAGCTGCTCGGGGTGCCCAAGGCGACCGCCACGACGACCGTTCAAGACCTCGAGGCGTTGGTTCAAGCCAGGCTGCTCAACCGCACCACGCGCCGGGTCGAGCTCACCGCCGAAGGGGTCACGTTCTTCGAGCGTTGCAAAGACGTGCTCAGCGACCTCGACGAGATGGAGTCGATGTTTCAAATCGGGTCGACGCAGGTCAAAGGCAAGATTCGCGTCGACATGGCGAGCTCACTGGCACGAGACGTCGTCATCCCCCAGCTCCCGAAGTTCTTCGAGCTCTACCCGGAGATCGAGGTCGAGATCATCGGAGTCGATCGCAAGGTCGACCTGATCAGAGAAGGCATCGACTGCACCATTCGAGGCGGGCCACTCGAACCAGGCCTTGGCGCCATCGAGCTCAACTGGGGCGAGGTGAAGATCGTCAACGTCGCAAGCCCCGCGTACCTCAAGAAATTCGGCAAGCCGAAGAACCTTGCCGATCTGAAGCACCATCACCTGGTCAACTACGTCACCGCGTTCGGAGCGAAACCCGACGGCTTCGAATATTTTGACGGTGAACGAAATCGCCAAATCACTATGAAGAGCGTCATCTCAGTCGCCACCATCGACGCCTACAAAGCGGCTGCGCTCGCCGGGCTCGGCATCTGCCAGAGCCCGAAGATCGGCGTTCGGCAGTACCTCAAGAGCGCCCAGCTCATCGAAGTGCTGCCGGCGTTTCGGCCCAAGCCCACCAGCAACGCGAAGATCGTCTACTCGCAGCGACGGCTCTTGGCGAAGCGCGTTCGTGCCTTCATCGAGTGGGTGACGCCGGTGCTTCGAAAGTACTTCGACGGCCAAGACGCCTAGCTCAGCCGCCAGTCATTCAAGAGCTGCGAGGCGGTCAGCGTGAAGATGCTGTCGTCACCGCCCTCGAAAGGTCGCACGGTCACGTACTGCGAACCGTCGCGCATCGTGCCGTACCCGAGCACCGAGAATTGCCGGCCCTCGAGATCAAGCGCCACCAGCACCCTCGCTTCATCGACCGCCCATCGAATCGCATCGAGCATCTCTCATTGTCTGAACGAGCCTTGGGCGAGTTGAGGCTTCTTGGCAGATGAGAAACTCGACGAAAGCTGACGAGTGCCAGCATGTGTTTTGGCGATCTTCGTCGTTCGGGCTCGGTTCGGCGTTTCTCAGCAACCTAGAATTTGGCGAAGAAGGTCACGCCGCCGGGGCCCACCGACACCGCGACGTCATCGGTCGTCAGGTAGCTGACGGTCAGCCACACCGAGATGCCGCCCGCGACGATCGCGGCCAGGCCGAAGATGTCGGCCACCGCGCTCATGCTGCCGGTGCGCGAGGCAACGGTGTTCAAGGTCGCCTGGGGCACGCCGAGCGTGGCCTTGGCCTTGGCGAGGTCTGCGGCCGCTCCGAACGCGAGCCCGGCGAAGATGCTGCCGGTCACAGCCAGCACGCCCGTGGTGACCCACATGATGATCATCGGCCCCTTGCTCTTGACCGCGGGGGCGGCTGCCGCCTGACGCGAGACGAGCGAGGGCCCGCCGTTGCCGGCGTTGCCGTTGTCGCGAGGCGTCTCTTGGGGCACGGTGTTGCCGAGCGTGACGTTGGCGGTCTCGAGGCCCGCCACGTCGATCACCCGTGACTGCGGAGCGCGGCCCGGCAGCACCACCGTCACCGTGTGACGCCCGGTGTTGGCGACGATCGGCTGTGAGAGCGGCGCGGTGCCGACCGACTCATCGTCGAGCAAGACCTCGGCGCCTTCAGCGGTGGTCACCACGATGCGACCGATGCGGGTCTTGACCCGCTCGAGCTCGCCCCGCACCTCTTCGCGGCGGCTCGAGTTCACGTCGGAGCCACCTTCTTTGAGGTACCGCGAGAAGGCCACCTGGGCCTTGGCGTACTCGAGCAGCTGCAGGTGCACCTGGCCGATGTTGTAGAGCAGCTTGTAGTTGGGCACGAGCTGATAGGCGCGCTCGAACTCGATCAACGCGCCACGGTAATTGCCCTCGTCGTAGAGGTCAGCGCCGCGCTTGAAGCGTGACTTGGCCTCGTCGTTGGCCTTGTCAGCGAACGTGACGCTCGCGAGTGACAGGGTCATGACGAAGAGAATGCGGCTCAATTTTCCCATGGCGTGTTCCGATCGATTTCTTGTTTCTTGTCGTCAAAGACTTCGGTGTCGATGTTGTGCTGCTTGCCCGAGACCGTTGGCGGCTTCTTCGGGGTCAGCTCCTGAATCGTGTTCGAGTCGGGCTGGGTCGGCTCATCTTTGACGACCACTCCCGGGCGCGAGGGCGGCGAGACTTTGGGCGGAGGCCGCCGAATCGCCACGGCTGGCGGGTTCTTGTTCACCTGCGGCGGCGCCACTTCGACCACCGCGGGCGGAGGCCGATTCGCCGGTTGCTCGCGCACGGCGAGGGGTTGCATCGACCAATTCACCGAGAGATCGCGGTCGAACATCACCTCGCGGCTGAGCACCTCGAAGCCGTCGGCGTGGGCCACCAGCTTGTGCGACCGGCCATCGACCTTCTCGGTCGTGAACGGGTTCGCGACGGGCGCCCCATCGAGCTCGAGCGTGGCGCCCGCGGGCTGCACGGCGATCTCGACGCGGCGTTCTTTGGGGGCCTCGTGCGCGGGTTCTTTGGTGGGGGCCTCGGCGACCGGCGTTGGCCGAGTGGCCACGGGCTGCCGACTCGCGAGCCACACCACCAGGCCGACCAGCACCGCAAAGCCGGCGGCCACCAGGCCGACGATCAGCCTCGTGGTGGAGTCGCGGTTTTCGGGCGGGTCGGGTCTGCGGGCCGCGGTGCGCACGCCACGGTCTGACTTCGGAGCACGTGGGGCCGACGGCGCAGGCGCCTCCGAGAGCATCGGGTCGTTGCCGCCGTAGCTTGGAGGCTCGGGGGGCAACGGCTGCACTTGAGAGGGCCGTGATTGATAGGGCACCTGCGCACTCGCGGTGGCCGGCGCCGCGTTGTCGGTGCCCGAGGCGGCTGAGATCGAGGCCTGCGACGAGATCGGCGTGTAGCCGCTGCCGCGTGAACGAAACGGCATCGGCGTGAGCGTGGCGTGCGAGCTCATCGGCGGCCGGCTGGGGTTTGGCAGCGGCACGTTGACCGAGATCGGCGCGCCGACCTGGTTGAGCTGCTGATCGATCATCGCGTTGAAGCGTTGGCGCTCCTGCGCGACCAACGGGGCGATGAACGCAGCGAGCTCTTCGGTGCTGACCGGGCCTCCGACCGTGCCCAGGTACAAGTCGAGCGCCCCTTTGAAGTCTTGCGCGCTGGCGGTGCGCTGCTCGCGGTCGGGCATCAACGCGCCCTTGCAGATCTCTTCGAGCAGCGGCTCGATGCCGGCCTGCTCGATGTCGGGTATCTCGCCGTGAATCAAGCGTGCCGAGATCACCGCGGTAGTGCCCTCGCCCCAGAACGGCTTTCGGGTGATCGCCTCGGCCAGCAGCACGCCCACTGAGAAGACGTCAGCGCGGGCGTCGACCGGGTTGCCCAGCGCCTGCTCGGGCGACATGTAGTTGAGCTTGCCGCGGTAGAACCCCGCCTGGGTCATGGTGCGGCTGTCGCTGGTCTTGGCGATGCCGAAGTCGAGCAGTTTGCACTCGCCTTGCGAGGTGATCATGATGTTTTGCGGCGACACATCGCGGTGCACCACGCACAGCGGCGTGCCGTCGAAGTCTTTCAAGGTGTGAGCGTAGTGCAGGCCGGTGAGCACGCCCGACAAGATCTGCACCAGCATGCGCAGCGGTACTCCGCCCATGCCGGCCGAGAGCCGGTTGAGCAGGTACAGCGAGGGCCCGTCGAGGTACTCCATCACGATGTACTGGCGGCCGTTCTCTTCGCCGACCTCGTACGTCTGCACGATGTTGGAGTGCGTCAGACGGGCCGAGAGCCGGGCCTCGTCGAGAAACATCTGGGCGAAGGCGGGGTCGTCGCTCACCCGCGACACTTTGATCACCACCAGCTTCTGAAACCCGCCCAGGCCGTTCGACGCGGCCAGGTACACGTCCGACATGCCGCCCCGGCCGAGCTCGGCGAGGAGGCGGTATCTGCCGATTGTCGTATCGCTCACGTGGCTACCACTCTTAGAAAAGCTGCAAAGTGTTGTTGCTGAAGAAATAGGTGTTCGAGAATGAACCGTCGGGCTGAATGCCCGTGCCCCACACCGATTGGCTGTATTGGTGATTGGTCGCGCTGAAGCTGGCCGAGGCGCCGAGCGCCAGGTTGAGCGTGCCGAGGCCTTCGAACGCGGTCACCATGCTGTCGGGCGTGATCGGCGTCTTGCTGGCCTTGAGGCCTTCGACGAACAGGCGACCCGCCAAGAACCCCTCGAGCGAGGTGAAGGTCGGGCTTGCTCCCGCGGCGGCGATCAGCCGGCGGTACTCGTTGACCACTTCGTTCGCGTCGGTGGCGTAGTTGGGCACCACCTGCGAGACGAAGACTTTGTCAGCGTAGGGCACGGTGCCGCCGGTCGGGGTCTGGAGCGTGCCAAAAGACTTGAGCCGCTCCGCGAGCGCGTCGGGGCCGACGAACGAGACGTTGCTGTAATAAATGGTCAGCCGGGTCGCCTTCTTGAGCGTGGCCTGCTGCGCGTCGTTGGCGTACTGCCATTCTTTGACGCCCTTGATGAAAGTGCTGCCGGCTGAATAGGTGTCGGTCATCATGATGCCGACGGTGTGGTTGGCGGAGTCGCCGGCGAGGAGCGTGGTGAGGTAGTCGGTCGTCGCGGTGATCGCGTTCGGCACGCTGGAGAGATCGTTGCGGGTGTAGCGGAACCGGCGAATGTTCGGCGCCACGCTCCGCAGCGCGGTGTACGCGGCGACCAGGCCGTTGTAGCCAGCGTCACCGAAGGTGTCGTTCTGGTCGAAGCTGATCAGGTGCAGGTCGTCAGGCACCTTGGCGACGAAGAAGTACGACAGGGTGGCCATCGCTTCTTGGGCGTAGCTTGCGCGCATGTTGAAGATGTACTTGGCGCACGGGCCTGCCTGCGTGTTCCGCAGCATCGTGGTCGCGCCGGTGAACGCTCCGAAGTAGAGGCGCCCGGTCTCGACGGCGATCGGCGCTGCGCGAACCATGGTGGGGGTGCCCACGGAGCCGACCAGGCCAAGCACCGCGTTGGGGCCGGGGTTGAGGGCGACGGTCGAGAACGGCGTACCCGCGGTGGGCGGCGTGGCGGTGGTGGGGCAGTGCGGCGCGTCGGTGCCGGCCTGAGCATCGGTGAGCGAGCGCGCGTTGCTCTCGGCGATCGCCGGGTCGTACTGGTCATCGAGAAACTTGAGCGTGATCGCCCGGCCGTTGATGCCGCCCAGGTTGTTCTGCACGTCGAAGGCGAGCTGCAGGCCGCGGTTCATCTCGAGGCCGAGCGCCGCGTTCGAGCCGGTCGCGGGCGCCGATTGCCCGAGCACGATCGGCGCTGGTACGCAGAGCGACGCGACGCACGTGGCGCCCGGGTCGATCTTTGCGCACTCAGTGTCTTGAGTGCATTGCTTGGCAGATTTATCGAGAACGAAGGAGCAGGAGGTGAGCGCCAACGAGCAGAACGCGGCGATCAACCCAAAAATTCGTGAATGCATGTGACGGGAGACTGCGCCTGCAAGTGTACTCGGTCAAGAAGTGGAGCCGAACCCACAGCAGCGACCTTTTCACTACCTCGGCCCCAAGCGCCTGAACGCCAATTCAATTCGTGGCCCGAGGCCACACAGTGAGGTAGGAGCGTCACACTCGAATGTTTCGTCATCGCGAAGACCGCCTGCCTGTTTTTTTGATTCTGTGTTTGTTCGCCATCGACCTCGCGGTCTACGCGCTGGTCGACTCCGCGTTCGTCATCGTGGCCTGGGCCGGGCTGAGCATGCTGCCCAAGGCCGGGGTCTGCGCGTTCAACCACCACCACCAGCACGTCGCGACCTTCACCAAGGCGCTGCCGAACCGGCTGCTCGAGATCGTGTATGCGCTCCACACTGGCGTGAGCAGCCAGGCGTGGGTGCTCCACCATTCGCTGGGCCACCACCTCAACTACCTGAACCAAGAAAAAGACGAGTCGCGGTGGGCGCGTGACGATGGCAGCCGAATGGGCGAATGGGAGTATTCGTTCATCACCGCGGCGACCGCGTACCCTCGGGCCTGGAGCGTCGGGGCGAAATACCCTCGAATTCGCCGGCTCTTCGTGTCGATGGGCGTGGTGACGTTGGTCATACTCACGGGCCTGGTGGCCTACCGCCCGTTCGCGGGGCTGGCGCTGTTCGTGGTCGCCCCGGCGATCATGTTGTTCGGCACCGCGATGGCGACCTGGTCGCACCATTCAGACCGCGAAACCGAGAGCCACTTCGTCGCGTGCAACAACATCTTGCAGCCCTTTTACAACGTGTTGACCGGCAACCTCGGGTATCACACCGCGCATCACTACAAGCCCGGTGTGCACTGGTCGAAGCTGCCAGAGCTGCACTCAGAGATCGCCGAAAAGATCCCCTCCGAGGCGTATGTCGAGCCCGGCTTCCCGTGGAAGTTGGCGGGCAGCAAGGGCGCGCCGGCGGTGACCGAAGCAGGCTAAGAGGCTTTCGGCATGAGCACCCTCCAACGATTGCTCAACAACAACCGCGACTGGGTCGCGGAGCGAGTTCGAGAAGACCCCGATTATTTCAAGCGGCTGGCGCGACTGCAGCAGCCCCAATTCTTGTGGATTGGGTGCTCAGACAGCCGGGTCGCGGCGAACGTGATCACCGGCACCCTGCCCGGCGAGGTCTTCGTTCACCGCAATGTGGCGAACCTGGTGATTCACACCGACGTCAACATGCTCTCGGTGCTCGAGTACGCGGTGAACGTGCTGAAGGTCAAAGACGTGATCGTCTGTGGTCACTACGGGTGCGGCGGCGTGCTGGCGGCGATGACCAACAAGACCTTCGGCGCGATCAACAAGTGGCTGCGGCACATCAAAGACGTGTACCGTTTTCACGAGGCCGAAGTGAACGGCCTGCCGACCGAAGAAGAGCGGCAGAACCGGCTGGTCGAGCTCAACGTGCTCGAGCAGGTCAGCAACCTGGCCAAGACCTCGGTGATTCAAGGGCTGTGGAAGCGCGAACAGCGCCCCACCCTGCACGCGTGGGTCTACGGCCTGCAAACCGGGTTCATCAAGCCGCTGCTCGAGCTCGGGCCCGACACGCAAATCGACCCGATTTACCGCTACGACGACCTGGTTCGCAGCGACGAGAGCTGACCACCCGCGCTGGCACCGAGCTCTCGTTTCCTGAGAATCCGCAACCGGCGGCGGGGGTGGCGCGATGATGGGGTATGGCCACTCTCACTTGCACGAATGCCTCCCGAAGCGCCGCAGCCGCCACCCTCTCGTACGCCGACCTCGCGAGCCAGAAAGCCCGCGCATGGGAGGGGGTCTCGACGCCCAAAATCACCCGCATCAACACCGCGTTGGCGAAGCACGAAGAGGCGCTGCCGAGCCTGCTCAACTACATCATGGCGAAGTGCGGCACCGATGCCTTCGACGAGGCCGCCATGGCCCCGGCGGGCAAGGCCCTCGACACCCTGGGCAACACCCGCGTGCTTTCGCCCAAGAGCGGAGCGATCGTGAAGTACGACGACATCTTCGGCACCCGGCTCTCAGACAACCCCAGCAAGTAACCTTTCAGCTGGTCGCGAAGGCCGCGTCTGCGATGTCGATGGGCGAGGCGTCTTCGAGCACGCAGACCTTCGCGCTCATCTCGACCTCGGGCAGAATGTTTCGCCCGTACCAGAGCGCCGAGTAGCGCTTGCCTTCGTAGAACGCCCGGTCAGGGTCGGTCTCGGGCAGCTTGGCGAGCTTGCCTTCAGCGATGATCGCGCCGTCGAGCAGCAGCCAGCCGACCGCGAGCTCCGACATCATCTTCAAGAAGCGGTTGGCCATCAGCGGCACGAGCTGGGTCTTCTCGGGCACCTGTGACCAGCCCATCATGCCCATCGCGACCTGCATCACGGCCTCTGAAGCGCCGCCGAGCTGCTCGACCACTTTGCCGTAGACCGGGTTGGCCTTGTTCTTCTCGACGAAAGCGCTGATGTCGGAGATGAACGCGCTGAAGTTCGAGCCGCCGCTCTGGCCGAGCTTGCGACCCACCAGGTCCATCGCTTGAATGTGGTTGGTGCCCTCGTAGATGCTGAAGATCTTCGCGTCGCGGGTGTACTGCTCGACCGGCCAATCGCGCAGAAACCCGGCGCCGCCGTAGATCTGCATCGCCACCGCGCAGAGCCGAAACGACTCGTCAGACGCATAGGCCTTGACCAACGGGGTGAGCAGGTCGACCTGGCCCACGTGATACGCGGTCTTCTCATCGTCTTTGCCAGCGATCACCAGCGACTGATCTCGGTGGGTGGCGAGCTTGATCACCAGCGCGCGAATGCCTTCGACGTGGGCCTTGAGCTCGAGCAGCATGCGGCGAACGTCGGCGTGCTCGATGATCGCCACGCGCGGCTTGGTGGGGTCGCGCCAGAACTTGAAGCTCGAGCCTTGTTTGCGGTCTTTGGCGTACTCGAGGGCGTTCAGGTACGCGCTCGAAGCCACCGCGAGGCCTTGAACACCGACCGCGATGCGTGCGCCGTTCATCATGCGAAACATCTGCGAGATGCCTTGGTGCTCGACGGTGCCGACGAGCTCTCCGAAGCAGTCGCCGTTCTCACCGAAGCTCAGAGAGCAGGTGGCCGAGGCGTTGATGCCCATCTTGTGCTCGAGCCCCGCGAGGCTGACATCGTTGCTGCCGCCGACCGAGCCATCGGCGTTCACCTTGCGCTTGGGCACGATGAACAGCGAGAGCCCCTTGGTGCCTGGAGGCGCGCCTTCGATGCGGGCGAGCACGAGGTGAATGATGTTCTCGGTGAGGTCTTGATCGCCGCCCGAAATGTAGATCTTCGAGCCGGTGATTTTGTAGGTGCCGTCGGGTTGCTTGACAGCCTTGCTTGTGGCCGCGCCCACATCGGAGCCGGCCTGAGGCTCGGTGAGGCACATCGTGCCCGCCCAGTGACCCGAGAACATCTTCTCGGCGTAGCGCTTTTTCTGCGGCTGAGTGCCGAACTCGCCGATGACCTCGGCCGCGCCCTGGCTCAGGCCGCTGTACATGTTGAAGGCGGTGTTCGAGCCCGAGCAGATCTCTTCGATCAG
Organism: Archangium sp.; assembly: GCA_031367385.1. Classification (GTDB taxonomy): domain Bacteria; phylum Myxococcota; class Myxococcia; order Myxococcales; family Myxococcaceae; genus JAEUJT01. The sequence continues at coordinate 18,483 of JANLPS010000370.1, forward strand.
CGCGAACAGGCCGTACGGAGCGCCCTGCCCTCCGAACTCCTTGCTCACCGAGACCTGCTTGATGCCAGCCTCGACGAGCTTCTTCCACGCGTCTTGAAAGCCCTTGGGCGTGACCACGCCGCCGTCGACGACTTTGAGGCCCTCGTCGTCACCGCTGGCGTTCAGCGGCCCCATCACTTCGCGGGCGAAGCGGTAGGTCTCGTTGAGAATCGCTTTGGCGGTGTCTTCGTCCCACCCGTCGTAGGGCCCTTTGCCTGCGACGTCGTTGAAGCCGAACTGCTCGAAGAGCACGAAAAACATCTCGCGAAGGTCTGCTTTGTAGCGATTGACGTACGAGGCCATGGGCACTCCGATTCGAGGACCCGGCATGCTTGCGAATAATTGATTCTGAAGTCAACGAATTCGGCCGCGGTGCGTCATGACCGGCCAGGTGGGTCGATGTGCGCGCTGGGCCAGGGGGGTCCTTCGACTCCGGGCGTTCGGCCTTCTCAGGATGAACGGGGACCCGCAACCGCTCGTCCTGAGGGACTCGAAGGACCCTCGGTTACTTCTTCTTCTTCTTCTTCTGAACGGGCTTGGGCGTTGGCTTGGCCTTGGGTTTCGACTTCAGCTTCGGCGCAGGCTTGTTTGGCTTCGCCGCTTTCGCCACGGCCTTCGGCTTCGCGCTCGGCGCCTTCTTCGCCGGAGCCACCGGCTGCGCCACGAGCAACGACGACCTCGCCACGTTCACCACCATCGGCGGCTGGCCGTTGCGTGCGCGCAGCTCATCGTCGGGTGAATAGAACACCTGCAGCGTCGCGTGGCCCTTCGCGGCGAGCTCACCGCGCTGATTCTCGGCCCACAATTCAAGCTCGAGAAAGTAGCGCCCATTCTGCCCGTGCCGGTCGAACACCCGGCCCTTGCACACCAGCGTATCGCCCGGCCACAGCATGCGGCTGAACCGCGCGGTGAACCGCTTGAGCTGCGCGCCGCGCCCCCAATCAGAGACCAGCTGCCCCAAAAAACCCATCGCCAGCCCCGGAGGCGCCATCACCGACGGCATGCCCGCGGTTCTCGCGTACTGATCATCGACCCACATCGGGTTGAAGTCGCCGGTCGCGCCCGCGTACCTGGCCAGCTGCACGCGATCGATTGGCGCCTTGGCCATCGCTGGCAGCTCGTCACCGATGCGCGTGCTCTCGAAGAACACCTTTCGAACTGGGAGCGCCATTACACGTCCCTCGTGGCGCGAAAGACGTAGGTGCGGCGGCCGCGGTACACCAGCCGGCCGTCGACATCACGGCCTTCATCTTCGAGCACGGCGACCTCGAGGGGCCCGGTCGGGCCCGGGCGCTCTCCGACCTCGGCGATGCGCGAGCTGACCATGATTCGGTCTCCCGCGACCATCGTGCGCTCGAAGTCCCAATTCAAGTCGGCCAGCAACAGGCTGCGAAGTGGTACCCCGAGCAGCTCTCGCAGGTCGGGCCCACTGGTGAAGCTGAACGCGAACGACGGAGGCGCGGGCACGCTGGTGAACCCCGCCGCCCTCGCCTGCTCTGCGTCGAAGTACATCGGGCTCGAGTCGCCGATGCTCTCGGCGAATCGGCGAATGGCACCCTTTTCGACTTCGTGGAGCGTCGGTGGTGATTTTCGACCAACGGCGTTGCGATCGAGCATGAGTCTCCGGTTCTTGTTTTATCGGCCAGCAGGCAGTTCGAGCACGGTCAAGAGGCCTCGCCCAGCGGCCGTGACCCGCGGAGCTGCGTTGATGACGAGGTTTGCGGTCGCGCGATCTCCCGCGATACCGCCGGGGATGTGGAGCTTCACCTTCGGGTCGCCGTCGAGCTCGATGGTGTCGCCGGGGGGCTCGGCGCCGACGGCGATGGTCAGCTCGAGGCGTACGATTTCACGGCCCTCGGCCAGGCCCACCGCGCTCTGGTGAATGCCCGCGACCCGGCCCTTCTTCACCAAGAACGCCCCCCCGGGGATGTCTTCTTCGGCGAAGACCGGCGTCAGCTCTTCTTCGAAGTCATCGCAATCGAGGCCCAGGCCCAATGCCGCCAGGGCAGCCGACTCGACCAGCCCGACGTGGCCCAGCCCATCTTGGTCGACCAGCTCGAAGAACTCGGCCTCGGTGAGCCCTGCTCCGACCTTTCGCTGCAGAGCCTCACGCCGTGTTCTCGCGTCGACGATGCGCACGGCTTTCACGTGTCGCACCTCGCTGCACACCTGCCCGATGGTCGCGACCAACCGGTCGAGCACGAAGCCCGGGTTCACGCCGGTGCCGACGATGCTCACATTGCCGCGCGTGGCCGCCCGGTCGATCTGCTCGGCCAGCTCGGCATGGTTGAACCAGGGAAACGCGAGCTCCTCGCAGGTCGAGACCACGTGCATGCCGTGCGAAATCGCCTCGAGAATCTGGTCTTTGACCTGGGGTAATTTTGAACCAGTCGCATGGAGCAGGACGACGCCCTGCCGCCGCTGCACCGCTGGAGCCAGGGAGCTCTGCACCTTGAACGTGCCCGCGGGTACCCCCAAGACGTCAGACATTTTTCGACCTGAGATCGAGGGGCTCTTGTCGACCGCGCCAATCAGCTCGACTTCTTCAGACTGCAGCGCCGCGCGGGCGATCTCCTGACCGATGTAGCCCAGGCCCATGACGACGACGGGCACCCGGCCCTCGCTTCGTGGTGCGGCTGGCTCGGCCGAACGGGCCGAGGTGGTCTGGTTTCGCCGGCCGTCACCCCTGGGACTTCTGGCCATAGTCGGGACATGGTAGACGACGCTTTTCGAGGTGGGCCAGAAATCTCTAGGCGCGCGCGCCCATGAGAACCCGGCTAGGTTTCGGTCAGGGGCGTAAAAACCCTGGAGATTCAACGACATGGAACGATTTTTGGTGGTGGATGACGACCCCGACATTACCGGCGCGCTGAGCCGGGTATTGCAGTCGATGGGGTTCGAGGTGGTGGCGTACAACGACTCCCGCGAGGCTGCGAAGGCGTCGGCGTTCGATGTGGTGCTCAGCGATTTCATGATGCCGCACCTCAACGGCGTCGAGCTGTTGGGTCAACTGCGCGCATCGAACCCGAAGGCCGTGCGGTTGATGCTCACTGCCGCCAGTGACTTCAAAGTGGCGCTCGAAGCGGTCAATCGCGGAGAGGTCTTTCGCCTGCTGCCCAAGCCATGGCGGCTCGATGACCTCAAAGCCGCGGTGACCCAAGCGGTCGAGTACAGCCGCCTGGTTCGCGACAACGAGCGGCTGATCATCGAGGTCGCCAAACAGAACGCAGAGCTCAAAGAAATGAACGTCAGGCTCGAGCAGCTGGTGGTCGAGCGCACCAGCGGCATGCTCGAAGGCATGGTTCGGGCCCTCGACAGCCGAGACACCGAGACGCAGTGGCACTCGTGGCGCGTGGCGAAGTTCACCCGGCGCATCGCCGAGGCCGCGGGCATCACCGGTGACGAGCTGATGAACATCGAGCAGGGCGCGCTGCTGCACGACATCGGCAAGATCGGCGTTCGCGACTCGATTCTGCTCAAGCCGGGCCCGCTGACCCCTGAAGAGTGGGTCGAGATGAAGAAGCACCCCGAGCTCGGCTTTCGAATGATCGCCAACATCCCCTACCTCAAAGACGCCGCGCAGATCGTGTACCAGCACCAGGAGCGCTACGACGGGCGCGGGTACCCCCGTGGCCTCAAGGGCGAAGAGATCACCATCGGCGCGCGCATCTTCGTGATCGCCGACACGATGGACGCGATCACCTCTGACCGGCCGTACCGCAAGGGCTCTCCGCTCGAGGTGGCCCTGGCCGAGATCGAGCGACTGGCGGGCACGCAGTTCGACCCTGGCCTGGTGAAGGTGTTCTTGGCCCTGCCGCCCAGCGAGTGGGTGCAGATTCGCACCGACGTGAATCACCTCGAGGCGAAAGACAAGGCGCGGTGGCCGTCGAGCGTGGCGCCGTCACCGTCGTGAAGCGCGCCGCAGAGGCTTGTTGACCGCGTAGCCCATCACCAACTTCACGATGTGCTCTTCGAGGCGCGGGTCGTCGATGAGCTCGCGACGGTTCACGACCGCACGGTGACAGATCGCCTCGACCGCGGTCACCAAGACGAAGGCGGTGAGGTTCACGTCTTTGATGCCCAGCTCGTCGCGATGCGCCTCCAAGTACAGCGCGATCAGCCGCTCTGAGCCGCGGTTGAGCTCATCGAGCGCAGCGAGCGCTCCGACTCGGGGCACTTGCTCAATCAAGACCCGGTGCAGGTCGGGGTTTACCTGGTGCTGCTCCATCAACAGGTGAATCAGCTCGCGGGTCGCCTGCTCGGGAGAAGCCGTGAGCAGCTCGAGCGTGCGGGCCCCGAAGCGGGTGGTGATCGCGTTGGCGTGCTGCTCCATCACCGCGAGCACCAGCGAGTCTTTGGAGGGGAAGTACTGGTACAGCGTGCCGATGCTCACGCCAGCCTCGCGGGCGACCCGATTGGTGCTGGCGCCGTCGTAGCCTTCTTTGACCAAAACGCGAGTCATCGCTTGAATCATGGCGTCGACGGTGACCTTCGAGCGGCTCTGCGACGGGCGTTTTCTCGGGGAAGTTTTCGGTGTTTTCGTCACGGTTGCGCTCCGGTGCTCGAATGCGAGCGAATAGCGAGTCTTCAATGCGAGTAATTGCTCGTATCTTCGTACCATGAACATCGCGCAAGCGCAGACCGCTTCAGCCACACAGCCACCTCCTGGGCCCCGGTCACCTCGCCCGATCTTCGGCTTCTTGCCCGAGGTGCGAGCCAACAAGCTCGGCTTCTTCGCGAACACCAGCCGCGACTTCGGGGGCGTGGTGAAGATACCGATCGTCATCGACATGTACGTGGTCACCGACCCCGACGCTTTGAAGCACGTGCTGCAAGACAACCACCTCAACTACACCAAGGGCTTCAACTACCGTCGCATGGGCCGGTTTCTCGGCAACGGCCTGCTCACCAGCGAAGGCGAGGAGTGGAAGAAGAACCGTCGCCTGGCGTCTCCCGCGTTTCACAAGCAGCGCATCGCCGGGTTCTTCGACTTGATGGTGAAGCACACCGAGCAGCTGCTCGGCGAATGGGCCCGCCACCCCACCGGCCGGCCGCTCGACGCGCACGCCTCGATGATGGCGCTGACCCTGTGGGTGGTGGGCGACGCGCTGTTCTCGAGTGACGTCGCGAGCCAGACGCATGAGGTCGGTGAAGCGCTGAGCACCGTGCTCGAGGTGACCAATGAGTGGTTCGAGCAGATCGTGGTGCCGCCGAAGTGGGTGCCCACGCCGCAAAACGTTCGCTTCAACCGTGCGATGGGGGTGCTCGATGCACTGGTCACGCGACTCCTCGCCCAGCGGCGCGCGAGCCAAACGCAGCACCACGACCTGCTGGCGATGCTGATGGAGGCCCGAACCGAAGATGGCACCGAGGGCATGAACGACCGGCAATTGCGCGACGAGGTGATGACGATGGTGCTCGCAGGCCACGAGACCACGGCCAACGCGCTGACCTGGGCACTGTACCTGCTCAGCACGCACCCGCAGGTCGAGCGAACCCTGGTCGCGGAGCTGACTTCGCAGCTGCAAGGCCGCTTTCCCACCTTCGAAGATCTGCCGAAGCTCACCTACACCAAGCAGGTCATCGAAGAGACGATGCGGCTCTACCCACCGGCGTGGGCCGTCGGGCGCACCGCGATCAAAGACGATGAAATCTGTGGGTATTTCGTGCCCAAGGGCGCCCAGGTGATGCTGTTCAACTGGTTCACGCACCGCGACCCCGCGCACTGGCCAAACCCCGAGGGCTTCGACCCAGACCGCTTCGCTCCCAGCGCGCCTGCCCGGCACCGCTTCGCGTTCTCACCCTTCGCCGCCGGCCCTCGCATGTGCATCGGCAACGCCTTCGCGATGATGGAGATGCAGCTGGTCTTGGCGATGGTCGTTCAACGGTTTCGCGTCGACGTCGCGCCCGGCCAAGTCGTGGTGCCGCACCCATCGGTCACCTTGCGACCCGCAGACGGCCTCTCGGTCAATCTGACGAGTCGGTCGCCGTGACTGAAAGAATCAAGTCGCCTTCGAGCAGCGAGTCGATCAGCTCCTGGCCCGAGGTGACGTCGCCGAACACGGTGTAGCGGCCATCGAGGTGCGGCTGCGCGGCGGTGGTGACGAAGAACTGCGAGCCACCGGTGTCTTTGCCCGACAGGGCCATGCCGACCGCCAAGCGAGTGTACGCGTGCTGGTTGAGCTCGCACCGAATCGCGTAGCCGGGGCCGCCCTCACCGTCGCCGCGGGGGTCTCCGGCCTGGGCCACGAAGCCGGGCACGATGCGGTGAAAGGTGATGTTGTTGAAGTACCCCTTCTTCGCCAGGCTGATCATGTTCGCCGACGTGACGGGGGCGCGCGCGACATCGAGGGTGATCACGAACTGGCCCTTGAGGGTCTTCACGGTGAGCCGGTCTTCACCCTCGGCGGTCGACTTCGCGCGTCGGGGCGACGTGCCCGTGTACGGAGGTGCCACGACCACCTGCCCCATCAGCTTCGACAAGGCCGCCGCGGTGGCCGCCCGAATGTTCGCGTACGGAGAGGTCAACCACGGCTGCAAGTCAGGCACGGCTTCTTTCGCCTCGAGCTCGGCCAGCACTGCGGCGAGCGTGGGCGCGACGTCAGGCTTCGCACGCTTCACCAACGCCCGAATCTCGGGAATCGCTTGGCGATCTTTGAGCTCACCAGCGGCGCCTGCTGCAGTCGCGGCGACGATCAGGTCGTCGTTCTTGATCTGCGCGCGCACGATGGGCATCGCGAGCTCTGACTTGGTCGCACCGAGCAGATCGAGCGCGGCTTGACGCACCAGGTTGCTCGAGTGGCTCGCATAGCCCTTCACGTCGTTGACCCGCTTCTCGGGGTCAGCGGGAGGCGAACCGTGACCGAGCTCTTGCAGACCCACCGCGAGGCGCCGCGCTTCGGGCACCAGGCCGAACCCGCTGGTCAGTTAATTGACCTGCTGCCCACCGAGGCGATCGATCGCCGCGGCCAATCGGCAGTCGATGTTCGCCACGTCGCTCTTGATCAACGGCGAGCGCACGGCCTCGAAGCCATCGCCCAGCTGCCGTCGCAACGAGATCAGCACGCCCTGCCCCGCCGGCGGCAACCCGATCTGCGCCAACGCGAGCAATGGCTGAGCACCTCCGACCGAGTCACCGTTGAGCAGGCGATCTGCACGAACCGAGAGGTCTTCGAGCGCGGTGAGTGCCGGGCAGTCAGCGGTTTTGCACTTGAGCGCGACCTTGGCGAGCATGCGCGCGGCCTCGACCGAGACCCGGTAATCGGGGTCGTCGAGCAACGGCTTCACTCCGGCGACCTCGGCCTCGGTGCCCACTTCGATGAGGCCCCGCGCACACACGGCACGAACCTCTGACGCATCATCGTGCAGACACTCGAGCAACGCCGCGCGCGAGGCCGGGTCTTTCGACATCGCGAGGCCGTACGCGCCTCCGAAGCGAACTGCTTGGGGCACGTCTTTGTGCAGCAACGGAATAAGCGCGCCGACCGCACGGGCCGGCAACGAGGCCTTCACGGCTTTGACCGCGACTCCGAGCGCGACGGCCGAGTGGGCCCGAACGTCTGGCGAGGCATCGGCCAGCCGGTCGATCAACCGATTCAACGTGTCAGCGCTGGCCACTCGCCCCATCGCGTCGAGCAAGGCGAGCTTCACTTTGGGCAGCTCGTCTTGATCGGCCTCCGCCGCGAGGAGCCCCTGGCTCAAGGTCGCCTTCACCTCGTCGCTCAGCGGCTCCCACGAGAGGCCGAACAGCCCGATGCCAAACGCGGCTTGAAGGCGCGCGTTCACGTCAGGGTCTGAGAGCCCTTTGACGACCGCCTCTGCGGTGCTCGGCTCTTGCAGCCTGCCCATCGCGAGCAACCCTCTGGCACGAACTGCCGGGTCATTGGCGGTGAGCGCCAGCAACACCAAGCGGCCATCACCGAGCACGCGGCGGTCTTCGAGGTCGGCGATCTCGTCGAGCTCACGCGAGCCCGAGGGGCCACCCAATTGAACGGTACTGCAGGCACAGACCGCGAAGACGAGAGCAAAACGCCGCATGGACAGCGCGTGTAGAGAGCCCGCCCTGCCTTGTCGAGTGCAAACCGGGCACGTGCATGTACACTGACCGCCGCGATGGAGTGCCCCAGTTGCCAGGCCGAAGTCCCCGAGGGGGTCGCTGTGTGCCCACAGTGTGACGCCGTGGTCGACCCGTCGCTTTTTGACCTGAAACCAGGGCCTTCCAAGCCGTCGAAGGGGGGCCGCGGGGGCGCTCGCAAGGTCATTCGCAAGGGCGGCACCGGGCGCAGGCCCAAGATTTCGCCCGCAATGAAGGCCCAGACCCTCGACGACACCAAGGCCAGACCGGTCGACGAGAACGACTGGCGCTCGAAACTGAGCCCCGAAGACTACCAAGCACCCGCCGCGAAGCCCTCGGCATCGGTCGGCGACGAAGACACCAACATCAACCGAAAACCCCGCGACAAGAACCTCGACGAAGAATTCTTCGGCGACGCGAAGTCGTTCATGAGCGGCCTGTCGACCCCCGACAAGGTCGCCTTCTTCGGAGGCGCCGGCATGGTCGTCTCCTGCTTCTTCCCCTGGGCTGAGACGCTGGCCGACGGCGAAGTGCTGGGCTTGCTCAGCCAGGGCGCGCTGACCTTCTTGCTCGGTATCGTGGTGATGACCACCATCACCGTTCGCACCCGCCACACCTTTCCCAAATTGAACCCCTTGTTCATCTGGGTCGCGCAGCTCGGCGCCGCCTCGTTCAGCGTGTTGTGGGTCTTGGTCTGCATCAAACTGAGTTGGGACCCGACGCTCGCCCGCGCGCTGGTCGGCAATGAAGAGATCTGGGTCTCGAAGCCGGGTATGGGCGCGTTCTTCGGGCTGATGATGGCGGTGGTCGGTTCCCTCGGCACGGCGTTGGGCCTGAAAGAGATTTCATTGCGATGACCAGCTCTCCGCTCGTTCGCCTCGAAGCTGCCCTGGCCGGAGTCGTGCTTGGGCAACCCCGTGTCGTCGCCGATCTGCTCACCACCTTTCTCGCCCGGGGCCATGTGTTGCTCGAGGGCGTGCCCGGCGTGGCGAAGACGTTGCTCGCGCGCACCATGGCGCAGGCGCTGGGGCTGCAATTCACGCGAATTCAATTCACGCCAGACCTGATGCCGACCGACGTGGTGGGCACCAGCGTGTTTCGCCCGGCCGATGGGTCATTCTCACTCAGCAAGGGGCCGATCTTCACCGAGGTGCTGGTCGCCGATGAGATCAACCGCACGCCTCCGAAGACCCAGGCCGCCCTGCTCGAGGCCATGGAGGAGCGGCAGGTCACCATCGACGGTGTCTCTCACGCGCTCTCGCCGCAGTTCTTCGTGGTCGCCACCCAGAACCCGCTCGAGCTCGAGGGCACCTACCCCTTGCCCGAGGCCCAGCTCGACCGCTTCATGATGCGGGTGCGGGTGGGCTACCCCGATGAGGCCGCTGAGCGCACGATGTTGACCCGGTTTCATGAGCGCGGCGGCGGGCAGGCGAGCGTCGAGCGGGCGCTGTCGGCTGATGAGCTGGCGGGCCTGCAACGCTCGGCCGCGGCGGTGACCTGCGATGCGAGCGTGATCGAGTATGCGATGCGGCTGGTTCGAGCGACCCGGCAGAACCCGAAGTTGCGGTTGGGCGCTTCACCAAGGTCGGGGCAGAGCCTGCTGGCGGCAGCCAAGGCCAGGGCCGCGCTCGAGCAAAAGAGCTTCGTGACCCCAGATCAGATCAAGCAGGTCGTCGGGTCGGTGTTGAACCATCGGTTGATCGTCAAGGCCGAGGCCGAGGTCGATGGCGTGACTGCCGATGACATCATTCGGCACACCCTCGAGCAGGTCGAAGTGCCCCGGTAGCCACCATGCGCGCCCACAACGTCAAACGCATGAAGATGTACGAGACGCATCTGGGCGAGATCGATCAGCTGTTCAAGGAGACGGGGCATGACGAGGCCGCTCCCAACGTCGACATCTTGGCGTTCGAGCGCGACTTTTCGACTGAAGACGACGAAGAAGATCTGGGTTGGGTGTTGGTGACCAGTGGCATGAGCGACCGGCGCATGACCCTCGACCCCGAGGCCGAGCGTGAGGCGAAAGAAGACCCATCGCTGCGACGACGCGCTGAGCTGGTGTGGTACGTGCGCGAGCCGAAACCCGAGTACCTCGCGCACCTGCGCTGGCTGGCCAAGTTTCCCTTTCTCGATTCGACCTGGCTCGGGTTCGGGCACACCATTCCCCTGCCGGAGCCGATCTTTCGCGGCTCCAAGCTCACCACGTCGTTGTTTCTGACGCCGATCATCGCCCCCGAGCAGGCGATCGCCGAGGAGCTGACCATTCAAAACGACCCGGTCGAGCTGCTCGTGGTGCACCTGCTCACCAACGAAGAGCACCGGCTCAAACAGGAGTTGGGCGTCGACGCGATTCTCGATTTGTTCGACGACAACGAGTACCCGCTGGTGCTCAACGAGCGGCGGGCCTCGATGGTATCGCCGAGGTGATGGGGCGGCCTACCCTGCGCGCGGTCGCCCTCGCTGTGTTCGGGCTCGTGCCTGCGGTGCTCGCGGCGGTGTTTCGACCCTTCGCCTGGGTCGCCCTCGGTCTCGATGCCGTGCTGCTCGGTTTGGTGATTATTGATTTCATTCGCGCTCCCAGTTCGCTTCGGGTGTCGCGGGTGATCGACGACGTGATCTCATCTGGCGTGAGACACCCGGTCACGCTCGTGCTCGAGAGCGCTTCGCGTGTTCGCGGTGAGCTGCGCGATTGGGTCTCGCCTGGGCCGGTCACCGAGCACATGCGCCAGCGGTTTGATTTCACCGGTGAATTGGCGGCGCAGTGGTGGCTCACGCCGCGTGCTCGGGGCGATGTGAGCCTGGGTGATGTGTGGGTGCGCCTCGAGGGGCCCTGGGGGCTGGCGTTTCGGCAGCTGCGCGTCTCTGCGTCGCGAACGGTGAAGGTGTTCCCCGACTTGCGGGCGCTCAGCCGTGACGCGCTGTCACTCGCCCGGGCCAACGATGACTCGGCGAAGCGGGTGCCTCGGGTGCGCAGTGAAGGCCGTGAATTCGAATCACTTCGAGAGTACCGCGCAGGTGATGACCGGAGATCAATCGACTGGAAGGCCACCGCACGCCGAGGTCGCGGCATCGTGCGCGTACATCAACCCGAGCGAAATCAGACCGTTTTGCTGCTGCTCGATTGCGGCAGGCACATGGCCGGTGAGGTGCTCGAG
>JANLPS010000379.1:0-8206 GCA_031367385.1 Archangium sp.
ACCGAGCCCAAATACGGCAGCAAGATCAATGAGCCCAGCAGCACCGAGCCCAGGGTGGTGCGAAATTCGGCCGGCCAGGCGCGAAACCGCGCGAAGACGGGCGAGTTGATCAGGTCGTGACCGAGCAGCGCTTCGGTGAACGTCTTGGGCTCTGCAGCAGCGGTGGTCTCAGTCGTGGTGTCGGTCGACACAGGCACTCCCCAATGGCTTCGAAACGGGGCTGGGGTCTAGTACCCAATGGCCTTTGATTCTATTGGTTCTTTTCTGGGGCAGCCGCGCAGGTGCACGTGTCGCAGCCGTGGTCGAACACGATGCGCCAGACGCCGTCGCCTTCGAGGCGCCAAATCGAGCTGAAGCTGGCGATGACCTCGCCCTTGGCGTCGCGCACCGGCCCCTGGGTGTAGGCGAGCGTGCCCGAGGGCAGCACCTCGACCAGCTCGGGAGCCCACGAGAACGGCGGCGTCGGGCCCTCGAAGAACTTCTGCCAGACCGCCATCACCGCGTCGGGGCCGCGCAAGACCTTGCGGCCGACAAACACGGTCTCGTTCGACAGAAGGGCGCGAAACGCGGGCGCATTTCGGTCAGCCAGGCTCTGTGCAAAACGGGTCTCGGTCTCCTTGACCTGCTGCGCGAGCTCACCCGGCGCCTGCACATGCGCACACCCACAGAGCACGAAGAGCAGCACGCTCGCCCTGAGGGACTCGAAGGGCTCTGATCCAATTCGCATCACGTTCCCATACCAGGAACTCCCCCCTCGGGCCCCCGTGTCCGACACGCCCCGTGCTCACCGCCCTCTCTTTGATTCTCACCGCCTGCCCCGCGCACGGTCAGCTCGTCTTGGTCGACACCTCGGCCCACCACATGACCCTCTGCGCGAACGGCGAGGCAGCCCATGACTACGACGTCGCGATCGGCTCTGGGGGCGCGGTACCCATCGCGATGCGCATCGGCTGGGCCGTCACCCCGCTGGGCACCTTCACGCTGACCGACCCGCGGCCCTCGTCGCAATTTCACCTCTTCATTGGCTTGCTCAACCCCGCGCCGAAGCGCTTCTCGGCCTGGGCGATCGGCATTCACGGGCCTCCGCGCGATTCAAAAGACGCCGGGCACTCGAACGTCGAGTCTGATTGGACCTGGGGCTGCATCTCGGTGAGCAGCGACTCCGAAATCGAAGAGGTCTCGAAGTGGGTTCGCGAGCACTCGGTACGCGCCGTCGAATTCAGGTGACCGCGCCGCATCGCCCCTGACAGTCTGCGGGCCGTTTGAAGAAGCCCACGGTCTCGAGGGGGACACCGATGTTCAAGTTCAAGAGTTTGCTGTGCGTGTTGATGCTGGCCGCTCCCGCTGCGTTCGCGCGTGATTGGTTCGTTCGCGATGGCGCTTCTGGCGGAGACGGCTCGCTCGCCAAGCCCTTCAACGACCCCTGGCAGGCGCTCGATGTCTGTGAAGCCAACGACGCCATTCACGTCGCCGCGGGCAAATACTTCGGCCGCAGCAAAGCCGGGTACTGGGTCATCCCCTTCGATGGGGTGCAGCTCATCGGCGGCTACGACAAAGACTTCAAGTCGCGCGACCCGTGGAAAAACCTCACCGAGCTCTTGTGGGACAAGGCCTCGAAGAACTGGCCCAAAGAAGAGCGAATCTCGTCGAACTCGCAGCGCGTGGTCATCGACGGCGTGGTCATCGATATGCGCGAGCAAGACGAATACAACGAGCCCGAGCAGCTCGGCCGCAAGGTCGATCGCCCCGCTGAAGACGCCGTTCGCTTCAGCCGCGCGGTCACCATTCGCAACAGCGTGATCTTGAACCCCGGCAACAACGGCATCACCGCGGTGCAGGGCTCGACCATCGAGAACAACCTGGTCTTGAACGCGCTCGGCTGGGGCGTGGTGATCAACATGAGCAGCAACGAGAACAACGCGCTGGCGACGGTGAAGAACAACACCATCGTCTTCTCGCAAGACCCGAAAGAAGCGGGCACCGGCCGCTACCACGGCGCTGCGCTGGCGATCAAAGGCCCCGCGGTGATCAGCGGCAACATCTTGGCCAACAGCGACAACAACGCCATCTACATGACCACCAACCCCGAGAAGGTCAGCATCACCAACAACACGTTCTTCATGAACCTGTTCTCGAACTTGAAGTTCGCGATCGACTCGAAAGAGACCGAGATCGACGACAAGGGTATGGACTCGCTCGACGAGGTCGGCCTCAAGGCGTCAGAGGGCAATGAAGTGAAGAACCCCGGGCTCGAGCTCGACCCGAAGTGGCTCGACCGGTACTCCAAGCGCACGGCGAGCAAGCCCGGCAAGCTGGTGATGAACGACTGGAACCAGGCGAGGCAGGCGCTCGGGCTGCCCTTGATGGGCACCGGCGGCGAATCGGCCAGCGGCGTGTGCCCGGCGTACGACCTCGACAAGGCGCTCAAGCTGATGAAGCCCAAGTCGAGCAAGGCGGGCGCTCGGGTGGCCAAGCTCGAGGTGAAGTTTCAGGGCGCGACCGAGGCCGCTGCGTCGCGGGAGTATTCGCGGGTCGACGCGTCGTCGTTCACCAAGTCGCCGGGCGCCTCTGACGGCAAGCCGGTCGAGATGATCGTCGCGATCGGCACCGCCGGAGCCAACGTGAGCGGCATCCCCAGCGCGTACAAGCCAGACGAGTGCGCCGGCGCGGTGCTCTACGAGCCCACGGGCGACCACAACCGCCTGCTCGGCTTCTACAAGAAGGGCTCATCGGCCCAGCGCTTCGTCGAAGACAACGCCGGGCTGTACACGGGCACTGGAGCGCCGGGCAAAGTCTTCGTGGCGCGCGGCGTGGCGTACCAGATGAAGGGGTTGCCCAAGGCCGGGCTCTTCATCGAGAGCATCGAGCTCTCTGAAGCTGGCGCAGGCCCCCCCGCCGCCGCCGGCACTTCAAACCGCCCGGTCGGCCGTGACTGGTTCGTTCGCGCTGGAGCCACCAACGGCGACGGCAGCAAAGAGAAGCCGTTCAAAGACCCGTGGCAGGCGCTCGAGAAGGTCGAGTCAGGCGACTCGGTGCACGTGGCCGAGGGCGAGTACTTCGGCAAGCTGAAGACCGGCAAGTGGAAGATCGACACCACGTACATCGCGTTGATCGGCGGCTACGACAAAGACTTCACCGAGCGCAACCCGTGGAAGCACCCGACCCGGCTCTACACGCCGGCCGACTACAAGGGCGACCGCGACGGCTACACCATCGAGGGCAGCTCAGACCACACCGGCGCGATCGTCGACGGGTTCGTCTTCGATAAGAAGCTCAACAACGTCTACGTCGCCGACGGTGACTTGAACTACTCGAACAGCCCCGACAAGAAAGAGCACATCTGGTTCGCGAAGCCGGGCTGCATCATTCGCAACAGCGTGTTCTTGAACGGCGACGAGGGCGCGCTGCGCGTGACGGGCGGGCAGACCGTCGAGAACAACATCTTCATCAACCACGCGTACCGCACGGTGAAGGTCGAGCGTGGCTTCGGCGGTACGACCATCATTCGCAAGAACACCATGCTCTTCGCGTGGGACCCGATTCGCTTCGGCACCGGGCACGGCGCGAGCGGGTACCTGCTGGCTCTCGAAGGCGGCTCGTCATCAATCGTCGACGCCAACATCTTCGAGTTCGCCGACAACGACGCGATTCGCATGGCGGCCGAGGCCAAAGACGTCGAGCTCACCAACAACACCTTCGCCAAGAACCTCTGGTCGAACGTGCAGCGCGTCACCGACTGGACGGCGGTCGACGATAAAGAGTGGTCGCAGCTGGCCGACCTGAAGTTCAAGAAGCTGTCGGGCAATACGCTGGTTGAAGCCGCGCTCCCGCTCGACCAGGCCTGGTTCGAGGTCTACCTGAGCCGCGTCGCGCCGGTGCCCGGCAAAGTGAAGATGGACGACTGGAATCAGCTGCGTGAGGTCTTGGGGCAGCCGGTCATCGCCACCGGCAGCAAGGGGGGCAGCGGGTTCGCTCCGGCGTACGACTGGCAAAAGGCGCTGCTGCTCTTCCCTAAGAACGCGAAGGTCACCGCGGGCGCTCGGGCCTCCACCTTCCCCGTGAAGTTCAGTGGCGTCAGCAAGGCCGCCGAAGCGGCCGGCAATTGGGACGAGACGAGCTGGGACGTAGCGAAGAACCGCAACAGCTGGGACGCGATGGACGGAAAGCACGTCGCGATGAAGGTCGTCATTCGCGACCCTGACAACCAGTACCAGCTCGACGACATCAAGACCGGCGAGTACCAGGCGTTCACCATCTGCGGGCCCGAAGGCATCGACAGCGGTGGGTTGCCGATGCGCGCGTACGTCAAGCGCGGCACCAAGTGGGAGCGGGTTCTGCAGAACGCCAAGAGCTACAGCTCCGGGCCTCCGGCGCAGACCTACATCGTCAAAGGTGTGGTGCGCACCAACCGCCAGCTGGTGATCGAGGCGATGGAGCGGGCCGACTAGAACCGCTTCGTTCGTCCAGAGGGGACTCGAAGGACCCTGCGAGACTTTAGAAAATCGCTCGGCTCCTTGGTCCTTCGCCTCCGGCCTTTGGCCTCCGCTTAGGATGAACGGTTACGCTACATCATGCCGACCCGCACCGTGCCCTCCGTGGCTTGAGCCAGCGCTCGCACACGGGCGCACACGCAGCACTCAAGAATCAGCTGCGCCGCTTGCCGAGAAAATGACGTGACGGGTCTCACGCCCGATGACTCCGACTCGAATCGTTGCGCTGCTGACGTGGGCGGGTGTGTGTCTCACGGTCGTCTCCTGCGACCCTTCTTTCGAGCCGACGAAGCCCGGGGCCAGCGTGCTCGAGCCCGCCGCGACGGCCGATCAACCGCTCGAGATTCAGCGCCTTCGAAACCGACGCCACCGGCCCATCTGCGGTGACGCGCGGCGAGGCGAGGCGCGGTGCTTCGCTGAAGTGGTCACCGAAGACGACGGCACCATGGTGCCGATGCTCACGCCGTCGGGCTTGAGCCCCAGCCAGCTGGTCTCGGCCTACAACCTGCCGTCGTCGGGCGGCAGCGGCATCACCGTCGCCATCGTCGATGCGTATGACGACCCGAACGCCGAAGCCGACCTGGCCGTCTACCGCACGCAGTACGGCTTGAGCGCCTGCACCACCGCCAACGGGTGTTTCAAGAAGGTGAATCAAAGCGGCTCGAGCAGCCCGCTGCCCACCGCGAGCACCAGCTGGGCCGGAGAAATCGCCCTCGACATCGAAGCGGTCAGCGCCGTCTGCCCGAGCTGCAACATCTTGCTGGTCGAGGCCTCGACCGCGAGCATCACCGACCTTGGCACCGCGGTGAACACCGCCGTCTCGCTCGGGGCAAACATCGTCAGCAACAGCTACGGCGCGACCGAAGCGTCGTGGGGCCCGTCGGTCGAGAACAGCTATTACAACCACTCTGGCGTCGCGATCTTCGCCAGCGCCGGAGACACCGGGTACGGCGTCTCCTTTCCTGCGGCGTCGCGGTACGCCATCTCGGTCGGCGGCACGACCCTGGTCTCGTCGGCCACCACTGCCGCGGCCTCGTCGTGCGACATGCCATCGAGGTGCACGCACACCGCGGCCAGACCCTCGCGCTCGTCGGCCCGCTCGAGCAGGCGCCTGACCAGCAGGAGCGCGTCGTGCCCCGCGTCGACCTGGTCGCTGGGGGCGACCGACTTCTCTTCATCGAGCTCGCGGCGCCGGGCCCGGTCGCGCATCGCGTTGAGGCAGTAGTTGGTGGTGATCTGGTGCAGCCAGGTGGTGATCTCGGCCTGTTGGTCGAAGCGGCCGATGCCCTGGAGCACCCGAATGAAGACCTCCTGGGTGGCCTCTTCGGCGTCAGCGGCGTTGCCCAACAGGCGCAGGGCCCGGCGGTACACGCGCGGGCCGTAAGCCGAGAAAAGCGCAGGCAATGTCGGGGTGTTGGAGGCAGCCATGGCGCGGCCTGGAGCAAGGCCAATCGGTCGCCACGCTAGCAAGAGTGCTCCCACGAAGTCTTCGACCCGTGAGGCCTGATTTCGGGCAACCCATTGCCCAGCGGCTCACAGCGCCGGGTCTTCGTCAGTGTTCGCCGAACCAGACCAGCATGTCTTTGAGTGCGTCGACGGTGACGGGCTTGGGGAGGTACGCGTCCATCCCCGCGGAGAGGCACACCAGGTCATCGCCGCGCATTGCGTTGGCGGTGAGCGCGACGATGGGCACGTGGCGGTGCGCGCCCTTCAGGTCTGTGCGAATGCGGCGGGTGGCCTCGAGGCCATCGACGACCGGCATCTGCACGTCCATCAGCACGAGGTCGAAGGCGGCGCCGCCCAGCGCATCGAGCGCCTGCTGCCCATTGCTCACCACCTCGACCTGGTGGCCGAGCTTTTCGATGATCGCGCAGGTCAGGCGCGCGTTGATGAGGTTGTCTTCGGCGAGCAAGACCCTCATCGGCCGCTGGGTGGTGAGGGGCCGGGTCGGGCGTGCGGGGCCCCGGTCGATGAGCACCTTGGGCAGGTGCACGCGCACCCGAAAGGTGCTGCCGACGCCCAGCTCGCTCTCGAGGGTGATGTCGCCGCCCATCAGCTGCACCACCCGCCGGCAGATGGTCAGCCCGAGGCCGGTGCCTCCGAAGCGCCGCGAGGTGGTACCGTCGCCCTGCACGAAGGGCTCGAAGATCGCGCTGCGTCGGTCTGCGGGTATGCCGGGCCCGGTGTCGGCGACCTCGAGCGAGAGCGTCTCGCCATCGCGGTCGACCCGAACCCGCACCGAGCCCGCGTCGGTGAACTTGACCGCGTTGCCGACCAGGTTGTTGATGACCTGGCGAAGCCGAGCGGGGTCTCCGCGGCTGGGAGCGGCGGCAGCGGGGCTCACCAGGTACTCGAGCGCCAACGGTTTCTTGGCTGCCTGGGGCATGAACGAGCGGCAGGCGCTCGCGACGAGCTGCTCGACGTCGAAGATTTCGCTCTCGAGCTCGAGGCGGTTCGCTTCAATCTTCGACAAGTCGAGCACGTCGTTGACGATGTCGAGCAGCGACTGCCCTGAGCCCTGCAACACGTCGAGGTATTCTCGTGCGTCGGCCGGCAGGGCCATGGTGCGCAGCAGCTGAGTGACTCCCAGAATGCCGTTGAGCGGCGTGCGAATCTCGTGGCTCACGTTGGCGAGAAACTGACTCTTGAGCCGCGATGCTTCGAGGGCGGCCTCGCGGGCGGCGACCAGCTCGGAGGTCATGCGGCTGAACGCGCTGACGTCGCGAATCACGAATAGAAATTCGTCGCCTCCAATCGCCGTCACCCGCGACTCGAAGTCTTTCTCGAGCAGCCGGTACTCGTAGCGTTGCTGCACTCGGGTGGTGCCGGCGCGCTCGAGGGCGCTCATCGCGGGCTCGGCCGCGTCGGGTGGCAGCACATCGCGTATCAGCTTGCCCAAGAAGTGTTCAGGCGGCATGTAGAGTGGCGCGTCGGGCGGGCCCCGAAAGTCGATGAAGCGCCCGGCTCGGTTGCAGCGAAAGAGCATGTCGGGCAAGGCCGAGAGCAGCGCCTCGTTGCGAGCGGCCAGGCGAGAGACCTGGGCCTCGGCGGTGATGCGGCGGGTGCTGTCGATGATCACCCCGGCGAAGCCCTGGCCCACCGGGGCCGGAGCGGCGAGGGCGCGAAACCACTTCTGGGGCCCGGTGGTGACGGCCACGCGAAACTCGAGGTCGAGCGCCTGACGGGCAGAAGCGCTGCGCTGCCACTGGGCTTCGAGCGCGGCGCGGTCATCGGCGTGCACCACCTGCAGCCACCCGGTGCCGAGCGCGTGCTCGCAGGCTTGCCCGGTGCGTTGCAGCCACTGCGCGTTCACCTGGGTCCACCGGCCGCGATCGTCGGTCTCGAAGGCGATGACCGGGAGACCTTCGAAGAGCGTGGTGGCATCGCTGTGGTGCATGGTTCGCGGGGTACCGCCAGAGGGAGCGAGGGCCTACCACGCATTGCGTAACGTGTTTTTTCGAGCAATCGACAGCAGTTTCAGGCGTTTGTGCGGCGCAAACGAAATGGCGCGCGTAACGCGGTACGCTGCGGCGGTGCTGTCGGTCAAAGAGCTCAAGGCGTTGGCGAGGCGGTTGGACGACGCGGCGTTTGCCCAGCAGGTGGGGCCCTTCGTGCTGGTACAACGGCCGATTGAAGTGGCGGTCAAGGGGGCTCCGGCGAAGGGGCTCAAGACGACCCAGCCAATGCCGGCGCGCACCAAGCGCTCGGTGCTCGAC
>JANLPS010000382.1:0-2614 GCA_031367385.1 Archangium sp.
TGGCGGGCAAGTCGGGCATCTCTCGCATCACGCGATGGGTTGACCCGAAGCTCACCGTGAACTTCGCCGGCGAGGTCAAAGACTTCGTCGTCGAAGACTACCTCGACCGCCGGGAGGCCCGCAGAATGGACCTCTTCAACCAGTACGCACTCGCCGCGTCGGAGCTGGCAGTCACCGAGAGCGCCATACCCATCGGGCTCGACAAGCCGCATGGCTACGACCCCGAACGGGTCGGGGCGATCATCGGCTCGGGCATCGGAGGCCTCTCGTCATTCGAAGAGGCGCACACCATGGCGCTCGAAAAAGGCCACGACCGCATCTCACCCTTCTTCATCTTGCGCATGATCTCCAACATGGCGCCCGGCCGGGTGTCGATGCGCTTCAACTGCAAGGGCCCGAACTGGGGCCCGGTGTCGGCCTGCTCGACCTCGGCCCACGCGATTGGAGAAGCGTGGAAGATGATTCGCTACGGCGAGATCGACGCCTGCATCTGCGGAGGCGCCGAGGCGTCGATCACCCGCATGAGCATCGGCGGGTTCGATGCGATGAAGGCGTTGTCGACCCGCGTCGATGACCCCGAGCGCGCCAGCCGACCGTTCGAAAAAGACCGCGACGGCTTCGTGATGGGCGAAGGCGCGGGCATCGTGGTGATCGAAGACTACGAGCTGGCCCGTGCGCGCGGCGCGAAGATCATCGCCGAGATCGTCGGGTACGCGGCCAACAGCGACGCGTTTCACGAGACCGCTCCGGCGCCCGAGCACGAAGGCGCTCAGCGCTGCATGAAGCTCGCGCTCAAGACGGCCGGGCTGCAGACCACCGACATCAACTACATCAATGCCCACGGCACCTCGACGGGGTTCAATGACCTGCACGAGACCAAGGCGATCAAACGCGTCTTCGGCGAGCACGCCAAGAAGCTGATGGTCAGCTCGACCAAGTCGATGACCGGTCACATGCTCGGCGCGGCCGGCGGAGTCGAAGCGATCTTGACCTCGCTCGCGTTGCAGCGCGGCATCATCCCTCCGACCATCAACTACGAGACGCCCGACCCTGAGTGCGACCTCGACTACGTGCCCAACAAGCCGCGTGAAATCGGCATCGAGCACGCGATGTCGAACTCGTTCGGCTTCGGCGGCACCAACGCGGTGCTGATCATGAAGCGGTTTCGCGCGTGAAGCGGCTCTTGGCCGCTCTGGTGCTGATCGCGGCCTGCTCGACGCCGATGGCCGAGCTGCGAAAAGACCTGGGCCCCCGCGCCGCGCGAGAGCTGCAGTGCAAAGAAGACGACCTGCAGTACCAGGAGCTCGACCGAATGATCACCAGCACCAAGGTGCGCATCGATGGCTGCAAGCGCACCGTGGTGTACGAGATGGTCGAGAGCAAGTGGAAGCTGACGCGCGATACGAGCAAAGGCGTGCTGGCTCCGTGATAAACAGTGCTGCATGGCGCCTCGAATTGCGTTTGCGGCTGATCACGCTGGGCTGACGTTGAAGAACGAGCTCGTCGGTGAGCTCAAGAAGCGCGGCCTGTTCGAGCCGCTCGACTTGGGGCCACACACGGCTGACTCGGTCGACTACCCCGACTACGCAGTGAGGGTGACCTCGGCGATCGCATCGAAAGAGGCGATTCTCGGCGTGCTGATCTGCGGCACCGGCATCGGCATGAACATCAGCGCGAACAAGGTGCACGGCATTCGCGCCGCGCTCTGCCACACCGAGTTCGAGGCCCGCATGTGCCGCATGCACAATGACGCCAACGTGCTCTGTCTGGGCCAGCGGGTCATCGGCGCCGGCGTGGCGATTGAGCTAATGAACGCGTTTCTGAGCACGGCGTTCGAGGGCGGCCGGCATGCCCGGCGGGTCGAGAAGATGAACGCACTCGAAGGGAGTCAGCGATGAGGTACGCACTGCTGTTCGCGTTGGCGTTGGTTGCGTGCCGCACTGAGATCACTCCGGTGCTGGTGCGAGAAGACACCGCGAAGAAATACAAGATGGTCGAGGCGCAGTGCGAGGTGCACGAGTACCCGCGCGGCGACGAGATACCTCCCGGAGCGTCGAACATCGGGTGGGTGCAGGTTGATCGCGAGGCGACCGACGAGGCCACCTTCGAGCAGCTGCGGTTGGCGGTGTGCGCGAAGGGCGGTACGGCGTTCTCGCAGGCGCGGTGGCTGCGCAACTCGGGCACCAGCGTGTCTGACCCCCCGTTCGCCCTCGAAGCCAACGCGTGGATTCTGGCCGAGCCGAAGTAAGGCGTTAGCGATTGATTTCGCGCGCTTTGTGCCTCAAGCGAAGCCGCAGCGCCTGCTGAGTCGCCATGCCGAGCGCGACGAGCGCAAGAGTCGCCGAGAAGATCAGGTCTCCAGTGACGGCCCTGCCGCGCTGCAGCGCCTCGCGCGCAAAGTTGAGCGCGAGCACCAAGAGCACCGGTGACGCGATGGCCACGAAGAGCAGCCGGCCGTAGCCTTCGATGACGAACTTCTCGCCGCAGGTGCAGTGGTAGCGGTACTCGGTGCCTCCGGGCAGCCCCTTGTAGCTGTCGCCCAGCGAGCTCACGCAGCGCGCCACGCCGTTGCAGCCGGGGCAAACGCGATCAGGCGCCACATCGCCGAGGTGCT
>JANLPS010000405.1:0-1946 GCA_031367385.1 Archangium sp.
GAAGGCCACTGGCTCGACCTTCACCGGGTGGAGCGGCGGAGGCTGCTCCGGCACCGGCACCTGCACCGTGACCATGAATTCTGCCAATGGCACGGCGGTCTCGGCAACCTTCGCGTTGGTTCAGTACACCCTCACCACCACCCGCAGCGGCACCTATGGAGGCACGATCAGCGGCGCCGGCATCAGCTGCCCCAATGATTGCACCGAGCCCATCGCCTACGGCTCGACAGTGACGCTCAACGCCAACGCCGACGCCTTCAACACCTTCTCTGGCTGGAGCGGCACCCCCTGCACCGGCTCCGGCCAGTGCACCTTCGTCGTCGATGGCGATGCGACCGTCAATGCCGCGTTTGCGCCCAAGCAGTATCCGCTCACGGTGAGCTCGATCAAGCTGGGCACCGCCACTGGCACGATCAGCTCGACCCCAGCGGGCATCAACTGCGGCGCCGACTGCACCGAGAACTACGACTACGGCACGTCCGTCTTGCTCTACGTGACCCCTACCGCGGGCATGGTCTTCGGAGGGTGGACAGGGGCGTGTAAAGGCCTCGGCACCTGCGCGGTCACGGTGAACCAGGCGACGGCGGTCGGCGCGATCTTCGGCGAACAGCCCAACATGATGTTCGTCACGTCGACCTCGTACACCGGCGCCATCGGCGGCCTGGTCGGAGCCGACTCGATCTGCCAGGCGCGCGCAATCGCCGGAGGGTTGACCGGTACGTACAAGGCGTGGTTGTCGAGCTCGTCGACCAGCGCTATTTCACGGCTGGGCAACGCCTCGGGCTGGGTTCGCCGCGACGGCTTGCCGGTGTTCAACACCCAAGCCGACCTGACCGCGGGCCGCGTGCAGTACTTGCCGGTCTTGACCGAGTCGAACCTCGAGTTGGCTGACCCGTTCGTCACCACGGCAACCGCCAGCAACGGTCAGTACACCGCCATCTCATTGGGCACCGCCTGCGGAGACTGGACCCTCTCGGACACCTCGAGGCTCAGCGTCGGGCGCCCCCGCGTCAGCGACGGCCAGTGGACGAACGCCAACACCGTGACCTGCGCGTCTGCGTTGCCGCTGTTTTGCTTCGGCATCGACCGGCAGGGCATCGCGCTCGTGGCACCCACCGCCAATCGGCGCATGGCGTTCGTCTCGAGCTCCGGTTTCGACAACCCAATCGGCGGCCTCGCCGCGGCAGACGCGATCTGCTCCTCTGAGGCGACCTCGGCGGGGCTCCCTGGCACGTACAAGGCACTGCTGGCCGGCAATGGGGTGACCTCAGCCTCACGCTTCACCACCACCGGCCACCCGTGGGCTCGCGTCGACGGAGTTGCCTTGTCGCCAACGGCCGCTGGCTTCTTCACAGGCGCGAATTGGTACTCGGGCCTCAACCTGTCGGCCTCGGGCGGGCTGAGCGTCGCGAACACGCAGGTGTGGGGTGGGGCGACGACTCCGCAGGCCGCGGGCTCAGCTGCGACCACCTGCGCCGACTGGTCGGGAGGCACCAATGGCACCGCCGGTATCTCAGGCAAGTCGATCGTGACAGAGGCGTTTGGCACCATGACGCGCCCGTGTTCGCTCAATGCTCCCGCGGTGCGCGTGTACTGTTTGCAGGAGTAAATTGGCTTCACATGAGCCTTCAAGAGCGCGCCCCCAACCTGTGGACGATGTCGCAAGATCTTCGACTGATGCCGGGGTTGGTGTTGCCCGCATCGGGCCTCGTCGTGCGGCTCGGGTCGGGTGGGTTGGTGGTGGTCTCTCCCGTGCCAGCGATCAACCAGTTCGTCGAAGAGCTCAAGACCCTCGGGCCGGTCGAGGTGATCATCGCGCCGAGCTACTCGCATCACCTGGCGGTGCCGAAGACGATGGCCGCGTTTCCATCGGCGCGGGTCTGGGGCTCGAAGGCCTTGCAGGCGAAGCGCGCTGACATTGCCTTCACCGACGCGCTCGAGCCCGA
>JANLPS010000056.1:0-2898 GCA_031367385.1 Archangium sp.
ACGGCGTCGCCGCGGCAGTGACTCAGCTCGGGCTGAACGTCGCCACCCTGGGCATGGTAGCGACCAAAGCGCGTGCCCTCAGTGGCGCTGGCCGTACGGCCGAAGCCGCCGCGGCGACCACCGCCAAGGCCGCGAAGCCGATGTCAGCCGCTGAAGCCGCGGCAGAGGCGGCAAAAGAAGCCGCCGCCAAGACCGCTGCCGACGCCGCGAAGAAGACCGCCGACGAGGCCGCAGCCAAAGCGGCCCAGGCCGCGAAAAAGACCGCTCCCCCCAGCGAGGCGCAGTCTGGGCCACCTCCTCGCCCGCCACAGGCCTTCATGGACAGCGTCTCGAAGCTGCAGGAGGCGTTGCGCGCCAATGCTTCGACCAAGGGCGCGACGGCTCAGGAGTTTCTCGACGCGCTCGGCGGCAAGGGTCAAGCCCGAAGCCTCCTCGGCAAGTTGAGAAACCAGGATCTGTCGGGTCTTGCGCCGGCCGAGCGTGCGGTGGTCGAGCACGCCCAGCGGTCGATC
Source organism: Archangium sp. (assembly GCA_031367385.1). Lineage (GTDB taxonomy): Bacteria > Myxococcota > Myxococcia > Myxococcales > Myxococcaceae > JAEUJT01. The sequence goes on from JANLPS010000056.1 coordinate 513, forward strand.
TCCACCGCCATGACGGTACTCAGAGACACTGAAGGGCCGGGGTCGATACCAAGCCAGCAATGGGAAGCCGTTCGCGCTGAGGCGCTGCGCGGCGCGCGCTAGAGACGCTACGGGGGCAACCCCATCGCCAGCTGCGCCTTGATGGTCGTCTTGGTGAAGCTGGTGCCCCAGATCGAATTCACCTCGCCGGTGATCCACTCGTCTCCGGTCATCGCGAACGAGCCACCCGGCTCGAAGACCCAGATGCGCGGGTCAGCCAGCTCGTTCATGCGCCTCGCAAGCTCAGTCATCGAGCCCCCAACGGCCTGTTGCACCGCGTGCTGCGCGGCGAAAAAGGCATGCAACTCGGCCGAGTCGACCGGCACGAACAGCGTCTGCGTCGCCGGGGTCAACCCCACCAGCAGGTGCGCCGTGGCAAAGGTGATCACCGCGCTCTCGTTGTGGGCCTCATCAGGCGCCACGGGAAAGTGCTTCAGCCCGAACGTGTCCCACGGGGCGGCACCGATGTGCGGCAGAATCGTCGCGTCGACGCCGATGCCCGCATCGACCAACGAGCGGGTCTCCTCGATCGGCACCAGCACGTCCCAGCTGTCGTGAATGATCACCAGCGGGGTCTTCAGGTTCGTGCGCACGGCCAACGAGTTGAACTCGCTGAAGCCCTGCGTGGCGGTGCTCGCGGCGATGCGGCGGCGGTAGGGCGCGAAAAAATGCGTCATCGTGTCTCTCGCCGCGACGGTGGTGAAGCGCTCGTCGAGGTGGGTCAGGTAATGCTCCTGCACCTCGAAATCAGTCAGCGGGTACGCCACCAGGCCGAGCTTGGGGCGAACCGCCGCCGGTGCCCGCATCGCGCCGTAGACCGCCTCGAACCCGCCCCACGAGCCGCCGAAGATGGCGATCTCGTCTTTCTTGACGGTGGGCTCCGCGGCGAGAAAACGAAACGCAGCGGTGGTGTCATCGACGTCGTTCTGAATGCTGCCGCCCGTGTAGAACCGCTCGAAGACCTGCAGCACGCCGAGCCCGTGGTACAGGTAGATGAACGACTGGCCCACGCCGTCGGCGACCGTCATCGGCTGGTAGATGATGCTGTCTCCACCGTCGAAGCCGGGGCAGTCGGTGTCGGGGTACAGCGCATACATCGTGGCCTTGGCGGCCCACCGCGAGTCGACTTCTTCACCCGTCCACGCGGCGGCGGCGTAGGGCTGGGTGACCACCACGATGGGCCCCGTGCCACCATCTGGAGGGGGGAAGTACTGACCGTACGAGGGCGCCTTGCCCTCGACCTCGAAGCGCAGCAATTGATAGCGGTACGAAGTGCCGTTGAAGAGCAACGTGCCTGCGTCGATCAGGGTCGTGGTGAAACGATTCGAACCCGCGTCGACCACCGTGACGCCCGAGTCAAACCCGGCGTCGGTGCCAGCGCCCGCGTCAAAGCCAGCGACAGCGCCCGCATCGGTCATCACCACTGAGGCATCGAGCCCAGAGAAGCCCGAATCGGCCGGGGTCACCCCGACGCCTGAGTCACGCGCCGGCGGGCCGGAGTCGATGGTCATCACCGCGCCGTCGGTCGCCACCAACGGCACCTCGGGACACGCCGAAAGCACAACGGCGAGCACCACCACGAGGGAACGACGGGTCATGAACAGCCTCCGAGCACCAGACACGGTCGCTCCAGAAAGCAGAAAACCCTACGTCAGAATGCTTCGCCCTCGAGTCAATTCGCGGAGATACTCACCTACATGCAACCTCCCCAACAGCAAGGCCAGTGCGCGCGGCACCCCGAGCGGGTCGCCCAGACCGTGTGCCCCCGCTGCGGCAACTTCACCTGCGCCGAGTGCAACCCCGACGGCCGCTCGCTGTGCCCGTCGTGCGTGGCCTTGGGCGGGCCCGAGCTGTCGTTGGGCGAACCAACCCCGTGGGAGCGCCGCGGCGAGCTCGGCGTGGTGCAGGGCTTCTTTCAAACGTGGAAGCGCTCGTTGCTCGAGCCGCAGCGGTTTTTTCTCACCGTGCGCGCCGACGGCCCCGCGCTCGACGCGTTTCTCTATGCATGGCTCATCACCACTGTGACGGCGGTGCTGCAGATACCCTTTACCTGGCTCAACGCGGGGCAGTTCATCGAGTCGATGCAGAAGCTGGGTGAGGCCAATGAGGGCTTCAAAGGCGTCGCCGAGACCTTCGCGGGGCTCGCCGCCTCGGGCATCGTGTTCGGCATCGGCACCGCAGTGTTCGCGATTGTCTTCTTCCCCATCGCGTTGGTCATCTCCGCGGGCTTGACCTTTCTCGGCGGCCTGATGTTCGGAGCCTCTGACAAAGGCTTCAACGCCACCGTGCGCGCCATTTGCTACTCGTACGGCGCCAATCTGTTCTCCTTCATCCCCGTCATCGGAGG
>JANLPS010000115.1:0-5191 GCA_031367385.1 Archangium sp.
CCTGGGTGCCGCCGTCGGTGGGCGCAAACGAGATCACCAGGTCAGAGTCAGTCGCCCCTTCGGGAAATTCGTTGGTGCGCCAGCGCTGCACGATGCGCTCGTAGGGCTGGCTCGAGAGCGTCTTGCCGCTGATGTAGCCGTCCCACGCGGTGAAGGCGTCTTCGGAGATGTTGGCAGCGGCGCCGGTCATCTTCGAGTGCTCGGAGGAGGACATCCACGCTTCGAAGATGCGCTGGGGCGTGGTGGGAACGACGTGCGACAGCGTGAAGGTCTCGGGCATGGCGCGCACCGTAGAGCGAAGCGGGCTTCGGCTGAAGTACGAAAATGCAACTCGATTTTTCGAAGGGCCTCTGGTCGATTGACGGGGGTTCATGAGGCTGAACACCCGCGCTGAGATCAGCAGTGAACATGTATTCAGTAACACCACCTCTGGGACAAATTCGCTTCCGGGGCCCGGTTACCCCTTTAATGCGAGCGTGCTTCGCCCAATTTTTCTGACCGCGTTCTTCTCGGTGGTGGCTCTCGCTCAAACCGCTCCGGCTCGCCCTGCGTCGACCAAAGAACGCGAGGCCCTGACCCGTGCGCTGCAGTCGGTCATCGACACGACTCCGCTCAAGACCGCGCGCGTCACCGTGCAGGTTCGCAGCCTCGACGACGGGTCGATCATCTACGCCCGCGACGCCGAAGAGCTGCTCAACCCCGCCAGCAACGTGAAGCTGTTCACCTCGGCCACCGCGCTCGCCAAGCTGGGCCCCGATTTTCGCTACGACACCGAGTTTCTGACCGACCCCGAGTTCAAGGCCGGCCGCGATGGCAAGGCCAAGACCCTCTTCGTGCGTGGCAAGGGCGACCCCACCATCACCACCGAGCGGCTCACCGGCATGGTCAGCGACCTGATTCACGGAGGTCTCAAAGAAGTGACCGGCGACCTGGTGCTCGACGAGTCGTACTTCGACCTCGACCGAGTGCCCCCCGGCTACGACCAGGAGTGGGGCGACAAGGCCTACCTGGCCCCCACCGGCGCGCTGTCACTCAACTGGAACACCGTGGGCGTGTTTCTGCGGCCTGGCGAAAACGTGGGAGAGCGGGGCAGCGCCGAGGTCGAGCCCGCCAGCGACTACTTCACCGTCGAGAGCCAGCTCACCACCGGCACCAAGATGCAGCGCCGCTACACGGTGAGCATCGGGCCTGACAAAGACAAGGTTCGCCAGAAAATCGACGTGCAGGGCGTGGTGCCGGTCGACAAAGGCACCTGGTCGCAGTGGAAGAAGATCGACGCTCCGGCGGTGTACTTTGGGTACACGCTCAAGTCGCTGCTCGCTCAGCGCGGAGTCAAGGTGAAGGGCCGCATTCGCACAGGCACCGTGACTCCGGGCTCGCACATGTTGGCGGTCTCGCAGAGCGACACGCTCGACATCGTGCTCAAGAAGTTGGCGAAGCACTCGTCGAACTTCGTCGCTGAGCAGCTGATCAAGACGCTCGGCGCCGAAGTGAAGGGTGTGCCAGGCACGACCGAAAAGGGCATCGCGGCGGTCGAAGATTTTCTGGCGGCCGATGTCGGGTTGGCCCGCGGCAGCTATGTGATGAAGAACGGGTCGGGCCTGAACGACACCAACCGGTTCTCGGCGGCCCAGACCAACAAGCTGCTCGCGTACATGATCGGCAAGTTCTCGCTGATGCCCGAGTACCTCTCGGCCCTGCCGATCGCCGGTAAAGACGGCACGCTCAAGTACCGCTTCGAAGGCTCAGATGCGGTGTGGCGGCTGCGCGCGAAGACCGGCACTTTGGAAAACGTCTCGGCGCTCTCGGGCTACGTGCAGTCGACCGGCGGCGAGCGCTTCGTGTTCTCGATCATGGTGAACGATTTTCCAGGTCGGGCGGGCATGGTGGTGCAGCACATCGATGCGCTCGGCGCGGCGATCGCCGCCTCGGGTACGACCGGAGGCCCGGGCCAGGCTGTCGCCTCGATGACGCAGACGCCGTCGGTGGTGGGGCCGTTCGAGGCGCTCAAGAGCAGCGTGAGGCTGTACGTTGATTTCACGCAGAAGGCCGACAAGCGAAACGCCAGCTTCTTGCGCACCGCGTGGAGAACCGAGAAAGACCCCGCGGTTCGCGCGTTGATCGCCGAGGCGCTGGTGCAGTCAGACCCCAAAGAGCCCGCGCATGTGCGCATCTTTTTAGACTCTGCGCTGGCGAGTGAAGACGTGTACGGGCGCTTGCGCAAAGCGTCGGTCGAGTCGGGCTTCAACCTGCCGGTGGTGCCGACGTTGGTCGAATTGGCCGCGACGGGTCAGCCCGAGGCGCAGGGCCGGTTGCTCGAGTTCGTGCGGGCTTCGGCGGGCGATGACAAGGCGTGGCCGCTGCTGTGCGAGCAGCTGGCCGTGGTGGCGAATGATGCGCCGGCCGAATTGTTGGGCGCGCTCAAGGCGTCACCCGAGACCGAGCGCAACACCGGCATTGATGCGTTGGTTCAGGGTTTCGTGAAGGCCGCGCAGCCCGAGGCGCCGTTCTGGCAGTCGCTCAAGATGGCGCAGGGCGCGCAAGACCTGGCGATGGCGTCGTTCGCGAAGTCGCTCGAGAGCACGCTGTCACAGCGCATCGCGGAGGCGAAGGCGGTCGCGGTGCCGAACGTCGAGATGCCGACGCCTCCCGCGGCGGGCACCGGCAACCGGCCCGCGATTGTGCCGGGCGGGTAGCCAGAGTAGTCGGGCCACATGACCCGACCGTGGACCGTGCTGAAGCCAAGCGCCCTCGAGCAAATCGCTGAAGGCCTGTGGTGCGTCACCGACGTGGTGCCGACCGTACCCGGTGCGAATCGGCGCATGACCATCGTGAAGCGCGCTGACGGCGGGCTGCTGTTCTTCAACGCGATACCGCTGACCGAGGCGCTGTTGGCGCAGGTGCGGGCCTTGGGCACTCCAGCGCAGCTGGTGCTGCCGAATCACTTTCACGCGCTCGATGGCCATGCCTTTGCCGAGCGGTTGGGGGTGACGATGTACGCGCCTGAGCCCAGCCTGCCCAAGCTTCGGGCGCAGCCACTCTCGGTCAAGGCGCTCTCCGAGTGCCCGCCTGATGCGGCGATTTCATTTCGAACGGTCGATGGGTTCGTCACCGGTGAGGCCGTGCTGATCGTGACGCGAGGTCAGTCAGCGACGGTGATCACCGCTGACGTGATTACCAACGTGCCGCATCTGGGCGGTTTCAATGGCCTGCTGATGCGAGTGGTCGGCTTCACCGGCGGAGCGCCCAAGCTGCCTCGCCCCGTGCGCATGCGCGTGGGCAAAGACCTGAAGCAGGTGAAGGGGCTGCTCGGCGAAATCGCGAAGACGCCGGGGCTGACGCAGCTGGTGCCGTCACATGGCAACGTGTTGCGAAGCGGTGCCAGAGAAGCGGTCGAGCGAATCGCCGCTTCGTTGTAACGCCTCCAGCAGCGCCTCGTTTTCTCGCGGGTTGAGAAATGCACCTCCGGCGAAACTTGTTGGGGGCGCTCCCGAAAACTGCACATGACCATTTCAAACACCTCGGTCGTTCTCTCGGGCGCCCGCGTCATCGACACCTACGCCTACGCCACTCGCCCCAAGAAGAGCGGCGAGGCCCGAAGCGAGCTGACCCGCTCCAAGCTCGACTCGCAGGTGCGCTCGGCCAAAGACCCGGTGGTGAAGCACTCCGCCCAGCTGGCACGCACCATGTTCGAGTCGATGCACAAGACCTCGGTCTCGTTCGAAGATGCCCGAGCCTTCGCTCAGACGGTGATGAACGGCACGTTGGCGCTCGATACCAATGGCGATGAGTTCTTGACCGCCGCCGAGCAGAAGGGCGCCGCGGGCTTTCAGAAGTCGCTGATCACTGACGCCATTGCCAGCGGCAATCGCCGCGTCTTCGCCGACGTGATGGCGGCTCGCAAGCCGCTCAAAGACTTCGTTCTCCCCCAAGTCAACGAAGGGAAGATCTCGGCTGGGTCGCCGGCCGGCAAGAAAGTCTCGTTGGAAGCATTCGCCAACCTGCCGAGCGGCGTTCGACGTGACTTCGATCAATTCGCCGCGACATCGAAAGACTATGGCTACGGCGCGCCGTCAGTGGGCGTGCTCAAGATCAACAACTCGCTCTCGGTCTACGCCGTCAACGGCATCGTCAGCGACACCGGCGACGAGACGCACTTCTTCACGATGAAGGGTCACCCGATCATCGGCATCTATGCCGGCCAGGGCGGCGGCCCCGACCCGTTCATCGAGCTCTAAGCGCAGCAGCGGTTACGCGGGCTCGAAGCGCGCCAGCACGGCGGTGACGTTGTCGTTGCCGCCGTTCGCGTTCGCCGAATCGATCAGCTGCGCACAGGCCTTGTCGAGGTCTTTGGTGTTCTGCAGCACCGTCTGAATCTGCTCGTCGGTCACCATGCCTGACAGCCCATCGGAGCAGAGCAAGAAGATGTCGCCCGGCTTCGGCTCGACGCGGTTCACGTCGACCACCACGTTGTCTTTCATGCCCAACGCCCGAACGATCACGTTCTTGTGGGGAAAATTCTCGATCTCTTCGGGCGTAAGCTTCTTCGCCTTCAAGTAGTCGTTGAGCAGCGAGTGGTCTTCGGTGATCTGCCGCAGCGTGCCATCGCGAAAGAAATACACCCGGCTGTCGCCCACGTGGCCGATCACCACTTCGTTGTCTTTCGCGAAGTAGACCGTGACGATGGTCGTGCCCATGCCCTTGAACTTGGTCTCGGCAGTGGCTTTCTCAAAGATGCGCTGGTTGGCCAGCTTCACCGCCACCGCGAGCCGGTTCTCGTCGTAGTTCTTCTGCGAGTCCATCTTGTAGGGCCAGGTGACGTCTTGGTCCTGGCTTGTCATGCTAAAGAACTCACCCACCTCGACGACCGCGATCTTCGAAGCGATCTCTCCCGATGAGTGGCCACCCATGCCGTCGGCCACCACGAAGACCCGCTCCTCAGGCAACAGGAGCAGATTGTCCTCGTTGTGGTTCCGCTTCATCCCAACATGGGTCTGACCTGATACCTCGAGTCTCATGGGGAGTGCAGGCACGTGGGGAGCTTGGAGTGAATCAATTCAGGCACAGCAGGTCAAAGCGGATCGACAGTGCCTTGCGCAAGCACTTTCAAAGAGGCCGTACACGATTTCACGACCCGGCAACTTCGTCGAATTCGAGGCGGTCACCCGCTTCGGTCTTGCTTCCTGCCGCG
>JANLPS010000125.1:0-4894 GCA_031367385.1 Archangium sp.
ACCATCAGCTTGTTGAACTTGCAGATGGCGATGGTGCCGGTGGTGCGAATCGCCTCTTTCGAGAGCGTCGAGACCTTCGAGAGCTCTGACGCATCGTTGACGATCTCGACGCGAATTTTCTCTGGCGGCGCGTAGCCCAGATCTTTCTCGAGGGCCGCGCGCTGTGCCTCGAGGGCCTCGAGCGCCCAGGGCACGAGCACCTCGTCTTTGCCGGGAGGAAACAGAAAGATGAAGTGCGCCGATTCGACGCGGCCGTGCTTCTCGACGATGCGCTGGGTGTCTTTGGCGAGGCGAATCCAGCTCCCGGGCTTGTCGCTGACGCCCGACTGCAGCAGCTCGGCGATCGCCTCTTCGTAGCGGCCGTCTTCGAAAGCGACGCGGCCGCGGTAGTAGCGAACCGGCTCGATGTTGGAGGGGGCCACCTTCTCGAGCTCGGCGAGCTCGCGCTTGGCACCCTCGATGTCCCAGTCGGTGAGGAGTTGATCGATGTTCTGAATGCGGGCCTTGGCCTCGCCCTTCATCTCAGGGAGTCGGTCTTCAGCGGGCTCCTGCAAACCTGCGTCGTGGGGTTGAGCGAAGGCGATAGCGCTGATCAGCACGGCGAGCGAAGCGAGGGCGGGTCTCATTTCACCAGCTCCTCGTAGTACCGCTTGTTTTGATCTCGGTACCGGTCAGGGGCGCCCTGCTTCATCGCGTCCATCACGTCTTTGCGAAATTCGCGAGGCGCGCGGTTCGGGTCATCATCGGGTATCTCGACCTTCTCGGCCTGATCACCGCGGTTGCGACCCCCGGTGCCCTGCCGCATCGGGAGCGGCAACCCACCCCCCTTGCCCTTGCCGTTCTTCTGCATCTGCTGCTGCAACATCTTGAGCGCCTGCAGCGCGCCCTGCTGCTCACCGTACCCGTGCGAAGGGTCGCGGCCCGAGAGCTTCTGCGTCGCTTGGCCCATGCGTTGCCCGGCCTGCTTCATCTGCTGCTTGGCATCTTCGTCGAAGATCGGCGCGCGCTCGCCGAGTGACTCCATCTGTTGCTGCAGCTGATCAGCCTTGCCCTCGAGTTGCTTCTGCTGCTTGGCCATCTCGCCCATCTGCTGGCGATCGCCCTCGCTGAGCTGCGACCCATTCTGGGGGAACAGATCATCGAGCGCGGCGGCGATTTCATCGGCCTTCTTGGCATCGGCGTTCATCCGCTCCTGCAGGGCCTTCGAGTCTTTTCGAAACTCGGCCGGGTTCTGCATCATCTCATCGAGGCGCGACTGCTGCCCGGCGGCCTCAGCCATTCTGCGCGCGCGCTCTTGCAGCTTGTCGGCGATCTCAGACGCCAGGTCGAAGTCGTTGGCCTTGAGCGCCTGTTCGGCGTTGGCGATGTCACGCAAGGCCTGAAGCCGGTTGTCTTCGAGGCGCCCAGCGCCCTTGTCTTCTGAGAGCTTGGAGTACGAGCTGCCCAGCTCACCGAGCTTTTGCAGCAGCTCACGCTTGAGCGTCGCGCCCTGTTTGGCGATTTTCTCTTTGACCTGATCTCGGTACTTGTCGCGCAGGGTCTTGGTCTTGTCGGCGAGCGATTCTTGCTGCTTGGCCGTCTGTTCGAGGTTCTCGGTGAATTCTTGGTACTTCTTCGCAAGCTCGGGGTCGGCCTGCTGATCAGCCTGATCTGACGCCTGCTCGAGCTGCTGCAACGTCTCGTCCATCTGCATCGAGAGCTCTTGCATCTTCTTGAGGGCCTCGTCGGCCTTGCCCTCTTTGACGAGCTTTTCAATCTCGTCGAGCTTCGAGTCGAGGTTCTCTGACTGCATCATCTCGTCGAGCGCCTCGCGGTTCATGAAGTCGTCGCGAATGCCCTTGGCGAGCTCCGACATGCGCTGTTGCAGCTCCATCATGTGCTGCTTGAGCTCGGCCATCTGCTGAAGCACCTGTTCTTTGATCGCAGGGTCTTTGGTGCGGCCGAACTCCTCGAGCAGCTTCGAGAGCTCGCGGCGGTCTTCTTTCAAGTCTTTGGCGAGCTCCTGGAGCGCCTCCATCTTGACTCGGTCGAGGAGCGCCTCGAGGTACAGCACGTTCTTCTCGGCGTGGTCTCGGTCGCGGGTGAGGTTGTCGCCAAGCCGCTGCACCACCGCGCGAAGGTAGGTCGGGTCTCGCGGCGCAGAGAGCTGCCTCGACGGGTCGTCGGCGTCTTTGCCGAGCAGGCGCATGTACAACCGCCGGTGCACGCTGATCGCCGATTGATCTCGCGACAGCTCCCCACCGACGATCAACAACGCGCTGATCACGTCTTCGAAGGGCTCGCGCTCTTTGCCGAGCTCACCGCTCAGGTTGCGAAAGTCGCCTGCCAGCACGCCTTCGCGCTCGTCGATGGCTTGCTTGACCGAGACCTCGGGGGTGATCAGCGCCCGCTCCGGGGCCTCCATGCGATCGGCGAGGTGGGTCACCAGGCGCTCCCACAAGGCCTGGGTCTTTCGCAGCGCTTCACGGCGATGCTCGGCCGCGCTGTACAGCGTGATGGTCTGGGTTCGCGAGACGCCCTTCTTGGGCCCGGTGACGGTGTCGTTGTCTTGGGCTTCGAGAAAATAGGTCACCGAGCCGCCCGGCTTGAGGCCCATGGCGCCCACGTTCCACCCGTATTGGCCGCGGGTGGTTCGGCCGTCGTCGGGCTTGAGCGAGAGCCGCTGCTCGGTGCCGCCGCGGGGCTTGAAGACCAGGTCGAGGGTGGTGAGGCCGTAGTCGTCGCTGGCCTCGAACTTGAGTGTGACCGATGGCTGCTCAGGCCCAAGCTCGAGCACATCGAGCGGAGCGGTCAGCCGCACGACCGGAGGCGTATCGGCCTGCACTTGAATCGGCAGCTCGGGGCCCTCGGCGACCACGGTCGAGCCGTCGACGAAGGCCACGTGGTACGAGCCGGTCTTGTCGAGCACCAGGCTGCCAGACAGGTCACGGCCGTTGACCTGCAGGGGCAGCTGTTGATCTCCGATGATCAGGTTCGCCGCATCGACGTCGCGGTCGGCGCGGGTCTTCACCTCGACCTCGGTGCCCGCGGGCCCGGTGAGCTCGCCGTTGGTGCCGCTGACGGTGCGCTGATCGAGGCCGGTATACGAGGGGTAGCGGTAGGTGAGCTCGAAGTCACCGGTGATGGGCTCGCGCCGGAGATGCGCCGCGGCGGGAGCGGCCGCGAAGGCGTTGCTCAACCCGAGGCTCAGCCGCTTCGCTTGCCAGAACCCGATGCCCGTGACGAGCGCCAGCACCGCCAGCGCGACTGCGGCGGCCCGCTGCACTGGCTTGGGGCTGATCAGCCCGCGAACGTCTTGGCGAGCCGCGCGCGCATCGACTTCGCGCAAGAAGGCCTTGGCGAGCTCGGGTGAAAAGTCATTCGGTCGGCCGAGGGCCTTCGAGAGCTCGACCGCCGCGAGCAAATCGAGGTTCAGGGTCGGCGCGAGCTCAGCCAACCGGCGCGCCGTGCGATCGTCGTCACCCACCCTGCGGCGGGCGAGCAGCACCCCGAAGAGGAGGGCGACCGCGACGCCCACCAGCACGGCAAAGACCATCGCCGACAGCCGGCCCCAGAGGGCTGCGCCGAGCCACAATGCGAGGGCCGCCGAGAAGCCGTACAGCGCGCCCTGCGCCCACAGAGACCGACGTTGTGCCACCCGAACATCGTGCAGCAACCGCAGCGCCCGGCCCTCGCTCGAGGGGGCTGGCAGCGCGGGCGGCGGCGGCGGGGGCGATGAGGCTGACGGCTCGAACACGGGAGTGCACCTTACCGCTCTGCCGGCAGGCAGACACGGGAGTCGTTGCGAACGCAGCGCCTGGCCTGGCTGTTCCGGTTGCGGGCTGTTTGCGGGCCACGGCTGACCTTGCGTCACCCTGACTCTGCTAGGCCCGGGTGATGGAGAAGGTGGGCAGCGACCTGCGCATTCGACTCGAAGGCCAACTCGAGGTCGTCGAAGAAGCCGTACGCGGCTTTCGGTTGCTGCTCGCGGCCCTCGAGCGCCCGGACTGGATGAACCAAGGTGACGTGTACGAGCTGCCGAATTCGGCATCGGCGGTCATGGCGCTTGAGCGAAAGCTGCGTGGTTCGCGAAGGCAAAGAGTGGCACGTCACAGCGGTCGAAGACCCAGAAGCGTGGGTTCCGCTGCTGAAGGCGACGGGCATCGAGACGTCCGTTCATCCATTCTTCGGCGATTTGAACGCCTTGCCTCCTCCTCGTTGATCATCTCCACAGTCCCAAATCGCCGGCGGCATCAACGCCGAGCCCTTTTTTCGGTCTCAGATGAACGGAGTCACCTCCGGGATCGACTCGATTCGATGCCGGGAAATGCCTGCGACTGTGCCAATCGACTCGAGTCGATGCCAAGAGATGCCGGCACTTCGCCAAATCGACTTCGAACCGTTTCAAAGAGAAGACGCCATCTCTTCGAATCGACTTTTGTCGTGAAAAAACGCGCGGTTCGCCCATCACGCGGAGGCATCGCGAACGAACCTATTCGCCAGGGTAAATCGTCGGGCCAAGTACGCAGCGCCCGGCACGGCACTGCGCGGTGGCCGGCGGCTGGCCGGGGCACGGTGAGCACTGCGGCGGAGGCGGTGCGCTCGGCTGCGAGAGGCCAAACGGCGGCGACTTGCTCAGAGGCACCGACTTGGTGCGCCTGCGGTCGGGCCGGCGGGGCGCGGGCGTGGTTTCAATCGAGGCGGGGTTGGGGCCTGCGACTGGGGTCGTGCCAGGGCAGCAGCCGCAGGGGCTGCGATTGCACGGGTCGCTCGCCGCCGGGCCGGGGAAGTTCACGATGCAGTCGTCGTTGCTGCGGCACTGTGCGGGGGCCGCGGTGGTGAGCTCGCAGCGGTTGTTTCGGCAGGTCGCCGCCCCCGGAGGAGGGATCGCCTTACACTGCTCAGGCGCGCATCG
>JANLPS010000162.1:0-7406 GCA_031367385.1 Archangium sp.
GCACAAGAAGTACGAAGCCGTCGCGGGCATTCTCGAGCACACGCCTCCGCTGTATCTGGCCGGCGGCTTTGCGACCGATGCTGCGTTCTGCGAGTCGATGCTTCAGGAGACTCAGCAGTCGGTGCTTCGAAACGTCAAGACCGCGAAGCTCGCGACCTCGACTGAGGTCATGAAGTACACGCCCACTCGGCTCCGGTATGCGATTGCGTACGTCGAGCTCAAGAACAAGGCACCGATAGAAGCCCGCGGCGACATCAACTTCGACACGTTGAAGATTCAGTTCAAGCAGGGTGACAAGACGGTCAGCAAGCCGCTGGCCACGGTCACCTCGGCGGAGTTGCAAGAAGCCATCAGTCAACTGGAAGGTCACACGAAGCCGGCGAAGCAATCGCCGGTCGCCAAGGCTGCGGTTGCTGCTGTGAAAGAAGCCCACGTCGAAGGCGTTCAGGCCACCGCCACCAAGACGCAGCTGGTCTTGCGCGTGCCGTACGAAGGTCTCGCGGCACTGTGCAAAGCACTCGCTGATTTCAAAGTGCCGAGCAGCTAACGCTCAAGCGAATTGACTTTCAGCCTTTGGCGCTCGCCCGGGTTCCCTCATCAATGGGAGCTCGGGCGTTTTGTTGCGCGGCGGGCCTCGTCGCCGGCTGGGCAAATCTGAACCTCGAGGTTCAGATTTCTGAACCCTGAGGTTCAGCACCGCCTCGCGGCAGAGACCGGGCTCAGCGCCTCAGCCCCACGGAGAGGTAGCCGATCGCGATTCCTACCGGCTGTGCGGCGACCACGAGCCACGCTGCGATTTCGCCGCGCAGGAACAGGCTGACTCCACCGCCGAGTACGGCGTGCATGAAGACCCCGGCTGCCAGCAGAACGAATGCCGAAGACACCGGCCGCTGAGCGAGAAGGGCCTTCGTTGCGACTGCGGTCAGCGGCACAAAAATCAGCACGGCGGTCAGCAGGCCGGCGCCGTACTGCTGCGTTGCGAGTGCCGGCAGGGTGTGAGCGATCGCGTTGACCGCGATGACGCCCCAGAGCGTGAGGCCCGCGAGCTGAAATCGCTGCGAAAGAAACGCGGCGATCGGCGCGGCGACCCAGACCAAGGAGATGTTGACCGCGAGAAAGAACGCCGGAGGAATGGCACATGCCGGGTAGGGAGGCTGACCGAGCGTCAAGCACAGCGTGTTGGGGAAGGCGTGCCGAACTCCCATTGGCGTGATGCCGTACTCTTCGACTTGGTGCACGAGATACGCCGCGATAGCGAGAAATGAGAGCCACCTCAAATCGCTCCATCGAGACGTGCTGGTGTCGCCTCGAAGGAGATTCGTCGCGAACAGAAGAACGATGAGCACGGCTGCGAAGCCGAGCCCTATCCACGGCCACGCGAAACTGAACCAGCCAAACGTCATGGCTCGACTCTCCAGAAGCCTCGGTGCATGGCGGCGTCTGGAAACGCGACGGGTCGAATGGTGTCCGTGGGGCCCAGAACGAAGTGCACGGCCCACTCACCGTTTCGGGGTTCGCGAAACACCTCGACCTTCTCGCCATCGAAGGCACCCGTGTCAGCCAGCGCGATGTACTCATCGACACTCAGCCGCCTCAGCTGCTGCCCGAGAATCTCGCTGACTTCGCTCATGCGGTCGGCCGTATCAGCGGGGTCTGCATCGCGTGGCTCGCCGCCGTCACAGAACCCGAACCCTATGCACCCAAAGTGCACGATGTTGTTCAGGCCTGCACCCGCCTCCTGGCCACGCTCGTCAGCTCCCGTTGACTCCAAAATGCTCACCCCCGACCTGCCACGCTGCCGACCCTGGCCTCGGTTTCGCGCTTTGTTGTTCTTGGGTCTTCTCACACGAGGTCGCCGTGGCGGTCGCTCAGTCGAAGGTCAATGAGCCGGTGAAGCTTCGAACGTTGAAGACTCCATTTCCTCCATATTGGAGCTCAACCGTCTCGCCCTCATCGCCGCTCAGAGCTCCAGCGGTACCCAGCGTGGTGCCCGCTGCGCTGGTGTACACGTCGCCGCCTTGTTCAACCGCGGAGGCGCGAACGCCGTCGGCCGAGGTGGCCACGGACGCCCAGTCGCGGTTCTCTTCACGGGCAACCCAGCTCACGCCGGTATCTTGCGAGGTGTAAAGATGACCGCCCCTCGCGGCCGCGAAGAGCCGGTTGCCGTCGGCTGATGAGGCCACCGACACCCAGTTTCGGTCTTGCTCGCGCGGCACCCAGGTCACCCCGCTGTCGCTCGAGGTGTAGATGCGGCCAATGCCGCCCAGCGAGCCGCGATCGACGGCGACCAACTTGGTGCCGTCGGCTGAGCTCGCGACCGACCACCAAAATCGAACGTTGCCCCTCGGCACCCAGGTCACGCCGCTGTCCACCGACGTGTAGATGCCCTTGTCGAGGGTCAACGCCACGAGCTTGCTGCCGTCAGCCGAGCTCGCGACTGTCGTCCATGTCCCCGTTGGCGCTGAAGTGGGGGCCCAGGTCTCGCCTCCGTCTGAAGACGCATAGATCTGACCCTGGTTCACGGTCGCGAAGAGCCTTCGGCCATCGGCCGAAGCAGCAACCGAAGCCCAGGTTCGCCTGACCGGGTCGCGAAGCTGCCACGTTGCACCGCTGTCGAACGACGTATTGAGATACCCGTCGTAGGCGACCGCCACGAGCCTGCTGCCATCGGCCGACGCGGCAAGCTCAAGCTCGACGACATTCAGAGCTACATCAACCAGCGCCAAGCCGAAGGCGCGAAAAACAACACCATCTACAAAGAGCTGGTGACGCTGCGAAAGTCGCTGACCATTGCCCGAGGGCGAAATCTGTACCCGAGCGACCCGCGAATCATCTTCCCGAGTTTCTCGAACGAGTATGTCCCGAAACGTCGCCACCTCGCCGTCGAAGAGGTCGGCTTCCTGCTCGCGAACATCGCTGCACACCGGCAACTCGACGTTCTGGTCATGGTCTACTTGGGGCCGCGGCTCTCAGAGGCCTACTCACTCAAATGGCAAGATGTGAACTTCGACAAGGGGTGGGTCGCCATCACCGGCACGAAGACCACCAAAGCCAACCGCATGGTGCCGTTGCCACCGGTCATTCTCGAGCTGCTCAAGAAGCACCGCCAGCGTGAAGGCAGCGTGCTGGCGCCGTGGAACAACATTCGGCGCGACCTCGAGCTCTCCTGCAAGAAGGCCGGCATCACCCGAGTCACCCCAAATGACCTGCGCCGCACCTTCGCCTCCTGGCTGAAACAGGCGGGCGTCGACTCGTTCACCGTCGCCAAGCTCATGGGCCACACCTCGAGCCGCATGGTCGAGCTGGTCTACGGCCACCTCAACGACATCGCCTACGTGAACGCTGTGAAGGTGCTCCCAGCGCTGCCCATGCCCCCAAAACCGGGTAGCCAATGGGTAGCTGACGCGAGCAGTTTCCCGGAGACCAGTGAGACGCATGAGACGTCTTCAACCGATTCAACCCAACGAAACGACAACTTCTCAGTGCCCAGAGCCGGAATCGAACCAGCGACACGGGGATTTTCAGTCCCCTGCTCTACCAACTGAGCTATCTAGGCGTACCCACTGCGACCCAACGAGTCGCCTTTTGCCTGCCTCTTCGCAGGGCGTCAAGCAGATCAACCGACGCCTGGGCCCGACACAGCCTGACCTACTGAATGTATTGAAAAAAGGCGTACGCCGCGTCGTATGGCGCCCCCACCTTCGGGGCCGCCTTGCCGAAGAACAGCACGCTGTTGTTGCCTGGCTCATAGTCGAACCCGTTCGAGCGGCTGCGTGAAATCCCCGCCGCCTCCGACCGCACCGAAAGCGACGCCGATACCGGCCGCTTGTCCAACATCGAGCGGCTCGAGGCCCCCAGCGCGCCCAAGACGATCTCCTCAATCACTTCGCTCACGTTCTCGTTGCAGATGCTGCCCGAGCTGCCGCCGGTCTGGTTCGCCAACGTAATGTACTGATCACCCGGCAACCCCAGCGCGTACCCGACCTTCGTACACCCCAGCGGCCGCGGCCCGACAATCGCGAACGCCACCGCGTTCTCAGCTTTGTACTTCGCCACGTACTCCGACACCGGCGCGGTGCCGTGGTTGTCTTCATCGCTCATGAAGATCACCACCAACCCCGCCCCCTCCCGCAGCCGCAGATCAGGGTTGGTCTGGAGCTTCGCCAAATCAATCGCCCGCAACCCGTACTCGATGCCCATTTCATTCGTGTTGCCCGCCAGCCCAACCGCCAAGTCGGCCTTGAACGAATCGATGTTCGCCGTGAAGCCCGTGCCCCGCAGCACCTCGCTGTCGGTGGTCACGACGCCAATTCGAAAATCGAGGCCTGAGTTCTGAAACGCCGCGAACAAGCTGTCTGACGCGTTCTCGAGCGCCGCCCGCCACACGACCGTGCTGGGCGTGTTGTCCATCACGAAGATGAAGTCGGTCTTCAGCGCCGGAGTTACCCGCTTCTCACAAAAATACGTCAGGTTCGCGTTGACGCCCGACAGGTGCGACCCGTTGGTCAGGTCGGCCAGCGTGGTCTGGTTCTCTTTGAACTTCGCCAGCGGCGTCACCGCAAACCCGATGAACAGCTGCGTGTTCGTCACCCGAAAGAACACCGACACCGCGATGTCTGAATCAGGCACCGCCCCATCACGCACCGGCAAGGTGCCCAGCGTCGACGCGGCCTTCTGCGAAAAGTTCGCCACCAACCGGTTGCGCACCGAGAACGCGTTGGTCGGCGTGCTGAAGCTCAAGGTCTGCGACGTACTGAAGTTCTTCTGCATGCGGTCATCGTCGTACACCTTGCTGAAGCGCTCAGTGCGCTCGCGCACCAACGGCGTGCCCTGCAAGTTGTCGAGCCCCGAAATCTCACGCGACGCGATGCTGTCGAGCACCGTCGGGTCGAGCGGGTCGACGCCCGCCGGCAGGTCACGCACCAGAATGCCCACCGCCACGTTGTGCGTCGCGTCGTCGAACAGCTCGGCGTTCGCCGCCAACACCTCGGTCACCGTGAACGTGTTGTCGGGGTACGCAAAGATGACGTCGGTCGTCGGCACCCCCACCGTGGCCTGAGCGATCGGCGCGAGCCCCGGGCACTTCCACCCCGGGGGCTCGATGACGATGTGACCCGCATCGACCCGGCCACCGTCGCCGGGCCGCTTGCCGCCATCGCCGAGCTCTGAATCTGGGCCGCCGTCACGCACCGGCACCTTCAAGTCGGTCGGTGTACACGCGGTCACCAGCACCGCGAGCGCCAGCACCACGACCGGAGCCGCCCGCTTCAACGAACGACGCCGGCGAGCCGCGAACAACGCGAGGCCAATCAGCGCCAACGGGGCAAACCCATCGGTCGCTCCGCAGCCACACTGCGTGACCACCACGTCAGGCGTCGTGCCCGGCCCACCATCGGGCACCACCGTGCCAGGGCCCGCATCGACCTTCGTGCCCGCGTCGACGCCAGCGTCGAGGCCACCGTCGGTGGGCACTCCGGCGTCTTCACGGCAGACCTTGAGCCCGTTGACCGGGTCAAGGTCGAGCATGCCGTCGCAGTCGTTGTCTTTGCCGTCGCAGATTTCAGGAGCGCCGCGGTAGATGGCCTTGTCGGCGTCGTTGCAGTCACCGTCGCAGTTCGTCTGACCATCACCGTCGGCGTCGAAGCACACGGCGCAGAGGTTGAAGACCCCGCGCGCCGAGTCGACGTACCCATCGCAGTTGTTGTCGACGCGATCGCACACTTCTTTGGCATGCGGGTTGACCGTCGGGTCGCTGTCGTTGCAGTCGCCGCAGATCGGCGTGAAGCCGTCGCCGTCGCGGTCGAGCTCGCCCTCGTCGACCATGCCGTTGCAGTTGTCGTCTTTGCCGTTGCCGGGCACTTCGACCTGGTACGGGTTGATCGCCGGGTCGTTGTCGTTGCAGTCGCCGAAGCAGCTCGACACGCCGTCGTTGTCGACGTCGAAGCCTTCGTCGGTCTTGAAGTTACAGTCGTTGTCTTGACCGTCGCACACCTCTGCGGCCGCTGCGATGGCGCCGAAGGCTCCGTGCACGCGCGGGTTGAAGTCGTTGCAGTCGTTTTGGCAGTTGGTGACTCCATCGCCGTCGGCGTCGGCTTCTTCATCGATGCGGCCGTCACAGTTGTCGTCTTTGCCGTTGCCACACACCTCGAGCAGCGACTGGTTGATCTTCGGGTCGTTGTCGTTGCAGTCGCCCGCGCAGCTTGAGACGCCGTCCTTGTCTTTGTCGAAGCCCTCGTCGATGAGCTTGTCGCAGTTGTTGTCGAAGCCGTCGCACTTCTCGAGCGCTCCTGGGTTGACGTCGCGCTGGTGGTCGTCGCAATCGCCCTGCCCTGTGGAGTACCCGTCGCCGTCTTCATCGGTGTCTTCGTCGATGGCGCCGTCGCAGTCGTTGTCGACCATGTCACCCACGATTTCGGTGCGGTTGGGGCCGATGGCGTTGCCGGTGCCGGGAGTGTCATCGCAGTCGCCCTGACAGTTGGTGAACCCGTCATGGTCGAAGTCGTGGCACGGGGCGCCCACGCAGACGTTGCCATCGTCGATGGTCGTATTGCAGTTGTTGTCTTGGCAGTCGCACACCTCGATGCCGTTCTTCTTGTTGAACGGGTTGCGGTCGTCGCAGTCGCCCTGGCACACGGTCTGACCGTCGCCGTCGAGGTCGAACCCGTCGTCGACGATGCCGTCGCAGTCATCGTCGATGTTGTTGCAGAGCACCTCGGGCTCGTTGAACCCGCCATCGAGGTACATCGGCACGCCGCCATCTGGCAACAAGGTCGGAGTGACCTCGCCCATGCAGCTGCCGGTGCCCATGCCGTTGGTACACGGCTGCGTGCCGTCTCTGCAAATGCCCAGCCCGCGGGTATTCGCCGCGCCGGAGTAGCAGGCGGTCTGCGTGCCATCGACGGTGCCGTCGCAGTCGTTGTCTTTATTGTCGCAGACCTCGGCCGCGCCGGGGTGAATCGCGGGGTCGGCGTCGTTGCAGTCACCCGCGCAGCTGGTGAACCCGTCTTTGTCTTGGTCGAAGTTCGCGTTGTCGACGAGCCCGTCGCAGTCGTTGTCCTTCGCGTCGCAGATCTCCATGCTGGGCAGCTTCAAGTTGCCGAGGGCGCCGTCGCCGCAGACACCCCACGCGCCGAGCGTCGAGCAGGTCTGGGTGCCCACCTTGCACTCGCCGTTGGGCAAGCACATCGAGCCGGGGCAGGTGTTGGTGTAGGTGGTCGTCGGCTCGTTCATGCCGTTCGAGTCTGAGAAGCACTTGCGAGGCGGCACGTCATCGAGCCGGCCGTCGCAGTTCTGGTCGGTGGTGTCGCAAGCCTCGACCGCGCCGGGCTTGATGGTGAAGTCGCTGTCGTTGCAGTCGCACGGCCCGCCGTCGTAGCCGCCGCAGAGCGCGCACGAGACGAAGCTGT
>JANLPS010000166.1:0-5825 GCA_031367385.1 Archangium sp.
GCTTGCGCGCAAGGCCGCGGCGGCATCCATGAACCCCCGTTGTACCATTTTACAGGCCCGGTGTGCGAACTACGCGACGATCGCCTCGGGCATCAGCGCCGTCGCCTCGGGTATGACGACCGCCGGGAGCGACACCACCGACACCTGCGTGCCGCCCATTGCGCTCGATGAAGCCGTGTCGATGTGCACCAAGGCCAGAGCGCCGACCGGGGCGTCTCCGTCGAAATTCACGGTGCGGTTGTGCGGGGTTCGGCCGAACCGGCGCTTGGCGTCGGTCTTTGAATGCCCTTCGACCAGCACCGTCAACGTCTTGCCGATGTTGGCCGAGGTCATCTCGATTGACAGCTTTTTCTGCAGCACGTTGAGCCGCTCGAGCCGCGCCAGCTTCACCTCGTGCGCGACCGAGCCCCACTCGGCTTCGCGCAGCGCAGCACCCGTCTTTGGCCGGGGCGAGTAGATGAACGAATACTGCCCGTCGTAGCGAACCTGCTCGACGATGGCGTAGGTCTTCTCGAAGTCTTCGTCAGTCTCACCGGGGAAGCCGACGATGATGTCGGTGGTGATGGCGATGTCTGGGCGCACCGCGCGCAGCTTGTCGACCCGGGCCAGGTACTGCTCGGCGGTGTAGTCGCGGCGCATGCGCTTGAGCACCGTGTCTGAACCGCTCTGCACCGGCAGGTGAAAGTGCGGCATGATCTTCGGCTCGATGCGAAAGGCCTCGATCAGCTCGTCTGACAGGTCGTGCGGGTGGCTGGTGGTGAAGCGAATGCGCTCGATGCCCGGCACCTGAGCGGTGCGCAGCAGCAGCTGGGCGAAGCTGACGCCGCCCGAGTACGAGTTCACGTTCTGCCCGACCAGGGTCACCTCGCGAATGCCCACTGAGGTCAGCCTTGCCACCTCATCGAGCACCTCGGTGAAGGCCCGGCTGACCTCGCGGCCGCGGGTATGGGGCACGACGCAGAAGCTGCACACGTTGTCGCAGCCCTTCATCACGGTGACGAACTCGGTGGTCTTGCCCAGCGAGCTCGACGGGTTCGCCCGGGGAAAAACGTACGACTCCGAATCGACCCAGGCGGTCTCGACCACCCGCACCCGGTCATTCTCGATGCGCGAGAGCATCTCAGGCAGCTTCGAGATCGCGTCGGGCCCGAAGACGAAATCGACGTAGGGCACCTTCTCGAGCAGCTTGTCCTTCTCTTGCTGCGCCACGCACCCGCCGACCCCGATCAGCGCGCCCCGTTGCAGCTTCACCTGGCGGTAGCGGCCCAGCGCCGAGAGCATTTTGTCTTCGGCTTTTTCGCGAATGCTGCAGGTGTTCAAGATGATGAGGTCGGCGTTTTCAGCCGTCGGGGTCGGTGCGTAATTCACCGATGCCAACGCCTCGCCCATGCGGAGCGTGTCGTTGACGTTCATCTGGCACCCGAAGGTGTGAATGAAATACCGCTTCATGCCCCGCCCCATACCCTGGGCACCCGCTGGCTGTCGAACTGTCGTGTGATGTAGGCGTGCTCCCTGAGGTGGGCAGGTCTTTGGAGTAGGCACGCTCCTGCCCGAGACCCAGGGCCAACCGAACCCTCGAGGAACACGCCTCTTCGTGGGCGGAGCCGCGCTTGCAGCGTTGGCACGCATGGTTCGACCGCTGCTCACGCTCGCCGTCATCGCAGTCTGTGCCTGTGCCCCAGTACCCGGAGCGGCGGGCGGCGAACCTCACGTGATTGAGTGCAGTACGACCGTGCCCTGTGCCGCGGGCAAGACCTGCTTGGCGACCGGGCTCTGCGCGACGACCTGCAGCAGTGACGCGGCGTGCCCTGGAGGCAAGTGCTCAGCTGCCGGGGGTTGCGTGGCCACCACCGGGTGTGGGGGCAGCCTCGACTGCGCCGTCGGCACCGTCTGCGGCAACAGCGTCTGCGTCGCGCCCTGCACAGCGACCAGCTGCCTCGCTGGAGAGCGCTGTACGACCAGTGGCCGCTGCCTGCCTGGGCCCGGCGCTGATGCGAACACCGGCGCGGGCGCCAAAGACGCGGGTGGCATCGACGTCTTCCCCGAAGGCAACAGCTGCGGCGGTGAGCGGTACGCGGCCACCGCGGTCGAAGCGAACTTTCTGATCGTGCTCGATCACTCCGGCAGCATGAAGGAGCTGGTCGGCGGCAAACCGAAGTGGACGACGGCAGTCGAGGCGCTCCGCTCGGTGACCACGACGCATCAATCGACCGTGCGCTTCGGCCTGCAGATCTTCTCGATGGCCAACCCGGCGTGTTTCGTCGGCAAAGTCGACGTGCCGGTCGACACCATGCAGGCGGCCGCGATCAGCGCAGCGTTGCCCAGCATCGCCGACGGCAAGAGCACCCCCATCGGCGGCGCGCTGCACGCGGCGGCTGCAAACCAGGGCATTCGCGACTCGGCGCGCTCGAACAACGTCTTGCTGGTGACCGACGGCGAAGAGAACTGCAATGGCACGCCGGTCGACGAAGTGAAGCGCCTCTTCGGCTCGGGTGTGAAGACCTACGTCGTCGGCTTCGGCGGGCAGGTGAACGCGTCGATGTTGTCGCAGATGGCGACCCAGGGGGGCACCGCGCGCCCGTCGGCGGTGAAGTACTACCAGGCCGATGACCCGAACGGGCTGACGGCCGCGTTCGGTGCCATCACCAACGGCGCGTTGGCGTGCGACGTGAGGCTGGTGGTAGCGCCTCCCGACCCGTCACTGATCTCCGTGTATGTGAACGGCGTTCTGCAGAGCCGCGACCCCGGTCGCAAGAACGGCTGGGAGTACTCACCCGACGGCCGGCGGGTCACCCTCTACGGTGGCACCTGCAGCGTGCTCACCCAGAACCCGCAGGCGAACGTCACCATCGTCTACGGCTGCCCCGATGGCACGCTGGTACCCGGTGGGCCTGGCGGCCGTTGCACTGCGCCGAGCCAATGCGGCTCTGGCCGGTGCGTGGCCAACTTCTGCGTCGCTCCGGCGCTGGCCGATGGCTCGGCATGCGTGACGAATGGCGACTGTCGCTCGGGGTTCTGCATCGACGGGTTCTGTGGCACGCCCGCCGGCGGTGGCAAACCGGTCGGAGCGACGTGCGCGAACGACGCCGAGTGCGACTCGACGATCTGCCTCAGTGGGTTCTGTACGAGCCCGATCAACTGAGCAGCCTGCTAGGCCTGGTGCACGTGCCCCGGCCCGCCCTCGAGCCGCGCCAGGTCGCGGTGCAGGGTCACCAGCTCGAGCTCTTCGGCCTTGAGCTGCGCGACCGCCTCCGCTCCGTACCGCGACTCGAATTCGGCGAGGTTCTCGAGCTTGGGCAGCTCTTTCTTGGCCCGAAGCAACATCGCCTGCGCCTTCTCGTCACCCGGCTTGTGAGCCAGCTGGTGCTCGCTCTCGGCGATCGCCTGCTTCACCGTCAACGCGGCTGAGCGGCGGCCGCAAAAATCACTCACCAACACCCTGAGCTTTTGCTGCGTGAGGCTGTCGAGCTTGCTCTCTGAGAGCGCCTTGGCGTGCGCGAACGCGAAGCGGCCGGCCCAGTCTCCGGGTGTGTGGGTGCGAAGCTCCGATAAGACGACACGTTGGTAGCGCAGAAATTGGGTCAACAGCTCAGGGGTGAGCAGCACCGAGGCCAAGCGCAGGGTTCGAACGTCAGACATCTCGCCACGATACGATGTTGAGTTACGCTGCGCCCTTCAATTCCACTCTGCTCAAGACGAGGAATGCTTTGAAAATGCGCGAGCTGCTGACCGCAATGACGACGGTCGTTTTCGTTTCGTGTGCGACCAACCCGGCCCGACCGCTGACCCCGAATACCGAAGAGGTGCAGGTTCGAAAGACCATCTCGGGGGTCGATGACGACGGCAAAGAAATCACCTCGCACTTCGTTCGCGGCAAAGACCCGCTCGACGAACAGGAGTTCTACACCGTCATCAGCGACGAAAAATCGCTCGAGGCGGTCAAGAGTAGCCGGGCCAGCGGCTCATTTCTGCAGAGCCTCGGGCTCACCATGTTGGGCGTCGGCATCGCAGTCGCTGGCGGCCTGCTCGCCACGTTTTTTCTCTCGCAGACCCACGACGACGGCACGCCGCAGACCATCCCCATCCCCGAAGAATCGCGGCAGTGGTTTCTCTACGGGGGCTATGGCGGCGCGGCCCTGGCCATCGGCGGCGGCTTCTTGTTCTTCGGCACCCGCAACAAGGCGATGGGCAAGCCGATGATCTTCGACCTCGATCACGCGCAGGCCTCGCTCGAGAAGAGCCTGTATGGCGAGAACGGGCTGAGCCCCGACGACATCAAGAAGCTCGACCTGCAGACCTCGACCGGCAGCCCGACCATCTGCAGCGGCTCGACCACCTCGGTGGTGGTTGGCGCCTTCGACAAGATGGGCCGGGTGATTCAGGTCGGCACCCGCAGCGAGTGGTTCGACTGGAGCAGCAACCCAAAGGTACAGTTCTCAGATCGCGTCAGCGAGGGCGACGAAGACCGGAAGACCCTCGAGCGCGAAATCGCCTCGCCCTTGCGCTACTCGCTGGCGACCCTCGAACAAGACCTCACCATCAAGCTCACCGTCGTTGAGACGGGCGTCAATGACGACCTGGTGCTCAAGCACGACCTGAGCTGCCCAGGCTCGCTCTCGTACTCGGGCCCCGGCGGCAGCTACGGCCGCGACGGGTCATCGGGCCAGTCGGGGCAAGACGGCTTCAGCTCACGCGGGCCCGGGAGCGGCGGCACCGGCCAAACTGGCGGCGATGGCGCCGACGGAGAGAACGGCGCTCGGGTCAAAGCCGAGGCGGCCTGGGTCAATTCACCCACCCGTGGTCGCTTGCTGCTGGTCGTGACCGACGATGGCAGCAAGAAACAAATGGCGATCGTCGACCCGAAAACGAAGGTCGAGATCTTCGCGGCCGGAGGTCACGGCGGCAAGGGCGGTGACGGTGGAGATGGCGGCAAAGGCGGCCACGCGCCCGGCTTGCAGTCGTGCATGGCCGGCGGCAATGGTGGCTCAGGCGGCAGTGGTGGTCGCGGTGGCCGCGGTGGCGCGGGCGGGTCGGTCGCGCTGGAGATTTCTGACGACGCGATTCGCAGCTTGGTCGAGGCCAGCGCCCCTGGAGGCTCGGGAGGCAGCGCCGGGGGAGCCGGGCGCGGCGGCAGCTACGGCAGCAATGGCACGTGCAAGAAGGGGTTCGCCCCCAACGGCAGCAACGGGCCGCGGGGGTCGTCTGGCTCGAGCGGCTCGAGTGGCCCCTCAGGCACCGTCAGCGTGAAGCTCGTCGGGGCTGCTGACCTCGATCTGATCACCGAGGCCCTGACCCAAAACCCGTCGCTGACGCTCGACGCCCCGGTCGGCTCGCCTACTGCAAAGCCCAAGAAACACAGGTAATTTGCGACGGGCGGCGCCCAATTGCGGCCGCTTACACACCTTTGCCGACATTTCGGCGATAACCCCTTCAAGAGTCGGCTTTCACCTGTTTCTTTGAGGAGCGTTCCCATGGTCGCACCAGTGACGAATCGCGGTCCCGCCGGTCTCCCGCCCCAGGCTCGCGCGGGCGCCGCTGCCGAAGCCGCCGAGGGAGCTGAAGCCACGGCAGCTGCTGGCCCTGCTGGTGCCGCGGCCCAGCAGTACACCGTGGTGAAGGGCGACTCGCTGTGGAAGATCGCCGAAGGCCTCAAGGGCTCGGCCCCGGCGTTCAAAGACCTGCCGGTCGCGAAGATCGTCGACCTGATTCGCGCCGACAACCCGCATCTGTTGAGCGGGCCCAAGCGCAAGCCCGACGGCGGCATGATCTTCCCCGGTGACGTGGTGAAGATCCCCCAGCCGGCGGCTCCGAGCGCGCCCCCGGCG
>JANLPS010000169.1:0-2520 GCA_031367385.1 Archangium sp.
ATTCCCATCGCGCAGCCGAAGTGCACTTCGCCTGACTTGGCCGGAGTGAAGTCGATGGGCGTCGGCGTGTTCAGTGGCAGCTTGACGTTGATCTCGGTGCCCTCGACCAACAACTCGGTGGCGCAGGTGGCCTCGGTCGTACGCGTCACCACGAACCGAACCGGAGCCCCCTTGGTCAACGAGATCTTCGACGGCTCGAAGCCCTTCTCGGTCACCTCCATCGCGATCACGCGGGGCCCACCTGCCGCCGCCTCGTCTTTCTTGCAGCTGGCGTTGACCAACAGTGCCAGTGAAATGAGCAATGTACGCATATGTCGGTGCTCCCCAGGAGCCGAACGCCAACCGGCTGAATGAGACAGAATCACGAGACCTGCGCTCTTGTCTCGTGAAGGAGCAATCGACACATGAATTGGTCTGCTTGGGGCGTTGAAACGAACAAAGGTGAGCTGCGTGAAGCGCACCTGCTGATCACGGCGCAAGCGGCCGATGACGAGCCTCGGGCGCCGGTGATGGTGAACCTGGTGCTCGACCGGAGCGGGTCGATGAAGGGCGCACCCCTCTCGGCGGCGATCGAAGCGGCCTTGCAGTTCGTCGACCTGGCCCGCCCCGATGACTACCTGGGGTTGGTGCTCGTCGATGGCGTCGCCGAGCAGCGCGTGCCAGTCAGCGCGATGGACGGGCGGGGCAAACGGGCGATGCATGAGGCCCTGGCCAGCGTGCACACCGGTCAAGGCACCGCGCTGTACCAGGCCATCGACCTGGCTGCGAAGGGGCTGCAACGCATCTTGGTGCCTGGGCGGCGGCCACGGCTATTCGTGCTGACCGACGGTGAGCCCTCGGTCGGGCCCGACAGCCAAGACGACTTCAATGAGCTGGGGCTGCGCATCGCCAAGTCGAACATCTCGGTGCACGCGCTGGGGCTCGCCCGTCACTACGTCGCCGAGGTGCTCGAGGCGATCACCCAGCCTTCGGGCAATGCGTATGAGCACGTCGATGGGCCCGAGGGCCTGAGCGAGGCGATGGGTGCGGTGCTCGCGCACCTCTTCGGCCAGGTCGCCAGCGATGCCAAGATTCGTGTGCAACCCGAGGGTTTCGCGGCGTTGTCGTGTCGTCACGGCTTCCCCGCGGCGCTCGATGGTGATGCGCTGGTGGTCACCTTGGGCGAGATCGCGCGTGGCTTCGTGCGGCGGGTGCTGCTCAGCGGCACCATTCTGCCCGGTGCATTCGGCGCGGTCATGCGAGGTACCGCCGTCGAGCGCGGTGACACCCGCCACCAGACCGTCGAACTCGAGCGGGTCACCGCCGATTCGGCGCGCGGCCGGTTGATTCTTGGCATCAACCACGAGCTCGATCTGGTGAGCGCCGAGACCTCTGCGTGGCTGTCGTTGGCGCGAAAAGAGACCCAGAGGGCCGAGATTCAGCTCAGCCAAGCCGAGATCTCGCTGCGCAACATGGTGTCACTGGCCCCAGAGGGGTTGGCGATTCGCCGCCACCTCGAGCGCCTCGGAGACCTCCGCATGGCCATCGAGCGTGGTGAAGGTGACATCCCGCTCCTGATTCGCCGGGCGCAATCGGCCCGGGCGGGTACGGCGGTCAGCCAGGTGATACCGTTGCAGGCCTACCGCAACCGTCGCGCGTAGACCCATGCCTGTTTCCCTCCGCGAGAGTCTGCTGGCCTTCGACACCCGCGGAGCGTTCTCCGAAGACGACTACCAGGCGCTCAAGCAGGTGCTGCTCGGGGTTGGCCGGGTGCCGCACCCCGCGCTCGATGGGTTCATCGGGCTGTTCTTCGAGCAGCACGTGCTTGATGACGTGAGGCGGCGTGAGCTGCTCGCGATGGGCGACGAGGCCATGGCCCGGGCGCTCAAGCACCGCTTTCGGCAGGTGGTGGCAGGGGCGGCCGATGATCACCAGGCCTGGCACGCCTTGTCTGCGCATGTTCGTGAGGCGCTGCAGGCGTTGCTTGGCCCGGGCGGCCGGTTTCCCTCGAGCATTCAGAGCGGGAGCAGCTTTTCAGGCATCGCGATCGAGCAGGCGGTGGCGGCGTACTGGCTCGAGCTGGGGCGCAAACCGACGGCGCGCGAGGCGACCTCTGCGCTGGTGACGCGGTACCTCAAAGATCTGCCCGCGGCTGAAGTCACCAGCGAGCGCGAGTTTCCCGAAGTCATGCGGGCCCAACTCGACGCCCAGCGCCTGGCGCGCGGCATTCTGGAGGTGCTCTCGCCTGACGAGCGTGAATTGTTTCGAGCGCAAATCGACGGTATTCGGGTCGACGACTGGGCCAAGAACACCGGCATCTCACGGGCGACCGCGTACCGAATGCTGGCCCGCATCAAGAGCCTGTGCCGCCTCGAGTTCGACGAGCGCAGCCGAAAGACCCAGCTCGACGTGCTCGATGCCGTGCGCGCGAAGCTATGAGCTGAGAATATTAAAGGGGACAGGCTGGTTTACCGCGCCGCGTTAAACCAGCCTGTCCCCTTTTATTACGCGTGGGCGACTGGAGGCGGCCGTTTGTTGCGC
>JANLPS010000191.1:0-11420 GCA_031367385.1 Archangium sp.
TCCATCAGCAACGTGTCGCGCAGGAACGGGCCGACGTTGAGGTTGTCGATGAAGAGAACCTTCACCTCTTTGAACCCACGCTTGATGAGTTCGTCGATGTTGGTCTGCGAGATCTCTTCGTTGCACTCGAGCACGACTTCGCCGGTCGCTTCGTCGATCACGTCGTAGGCCGAGACCTTGGTGAAGAGCTCGTCGGCGTCGATCGGCAGCCGGGTGATCTTCGAGGCCTCGAGTTTCTTCAGCGCCGCGCGGGTGAACTTGCGGTTCTTCTTGACGATGATCTCGCCGCTCTTGGTCTTGACGTCGCGGGTCGCGCGCTGATTATAGAGCAGCTCGAAGTCGACTGACTTCTCGAACTCTTCAGGCGTGTGCAAGAAGACCGTCTCGGTCGCGTAGAAGTAGTTGAGCACTTCTTCGGTCGAGCCGCGGAACTCGAGGGGGTTCTTCTTCGCGGTGTCAGGCACGGCGCCCAAGGCGCGAATCAGCACGGTGACCGGCAACTTTCGGCGGCGGTCGATGCGCACGTACAGCAAGTCTTTGTGGTCGAACTCGAAGTCGAGCCACGAGCCGCGCGAGGGTATGACGCGGGCGTTGTAGAGCAGCTTGCCCGACGAGTGGCTCTTGCCCTTGTCGTGGTCGAAGAAGGCGCCCGGCGAACGGTGCAGCTGGCTCACCACGACACGCTCGGTGCCGTTGATGATGAAGGTACCGTTCTCGGTCATCAACGGTATTTCGCCGAAGTACACTTCTTGTTCTTTGACGTCGCGAATCGACTGCGCGCCGGTCTCTTCGTCTTTGTCCCAAACGACCAAGCGCACGACGACCTTGATCGGCGCCGCGAACGTCATGCCGCGCTGGCGGCACTCATCGACGTCGTACTTGGGCTTCTCGAGGTTGTAGCTCTTGAACTCCAACGAGCTGGTCTCGTTGAAGTCGCGAATGGGAAACACTGACTTGAAGACGGCCTGGAGGCCCAGATCTTCTCGGTTGTCGGGCAGTACGTCAGCCTGCAGAAATTTCTCGTAACTCTGCTTCTGAATGTTGATGAGGTTGGGAATCTCAATGACCTTGTTGATCTTCGCGAAGTTCTTCCTGGTGCGGAAGTTGTTCTGCAGGGTCGGCATTCGCTTCTCTCACAATCAGAAGGGGAAACTGCTGATGCTAAAAATTCAAAAAGGCTCTGAACACGTCTCTCAAGACGGGTAAAGCCGATGACCCCACCTTCGGGCCACCGGCTCCCCGTTTGACCTGCTGTGCTCGATTACTTGAGCTCGACCGTCGCGCCGGCAGCGGCCAGCTTGTCCTTCATCTTGGCGGCTTCTTCCTTGTTCACGCCCTCTTTGACCGTCTTGGGGGCGCCTTCGACGAGGTCCTTCGCTTCTTTCAAGCCGAGGCCAGTGAGCTCGCGAACGACCTTGATCACGTCGATCTTCTTGTCGCCAGCCTTGGCGAGAACGACGGTGAACTCGGTCTTCTCTTCAACCGGAGCCGCGGCGGCTGCCGGGCCCGACGGGCCGGCCGAAACTGCAGCGGCCGAGACGCCCCACTTCTCTTCGAGCTTCTTAACCAGATCAGCGGCCTCGAGAATCGTGAGGGCCGAGAGTGAATCAACGATGGTATTGATGTCAGCCATGACTTTTTCCTGAAAATAAAAACAGCGTTAGGGGGTAGTAAAACGGTTAGTTCAGTTCAGTTCGGTTCACTTCTTGTCGGCTTTCGCCTGAAGAACGCGGGCCAATGCAGCACCGGGCTCTTTGATCGTTCGAGCCAACTTGGTCGCGGGCTGATTGATCATCGCGAGAATCTGCGCGCGCAAAGTGTTCAGCGGAGGCAACTTCGCCAACGCCATGACACCCTTCACGTCAGTCTTCTTGCCGTCGATGACGGCGCTGCGAATTTTGATCGACTCGAGGTCTTTGATGAACTCGGAGAGGATCTTCGCAGGGGCAATGACGTCGTCGTAGCTGATGGCTGCTGCCACCGGGCCTACGAAGTCGTCAGAGAGCACGTCAACTGACGTACCTTTCGCCGCACGACGAGCGATGGTGTTTTTGAGCACCTTCCACTCGACCTTGCCGTCGCGAAGCTTGCGACGGAGACGGTTCACGGTATCGACATCGAGTTTCTTGAACTCGGCGACGACCACCATTTTCGCTTTGGCAAACTTGCCGTTAAGCTCTGTCTGTAGTGATTCTTTTTCGCTCCTGAGCATGTGATTCACCTCCTTCGTCTGGGTTTCCTGGCGAATTGCTGCAGGAGCGAAATACCGGTCACAACTGAACCACCGCTCCCTAGTCTCGGCAGGGCTGGCCAGACCTCGGCCGTTTGAACTGTCGAAGCCACTTTCACCCACTCACCCGTTCGCACTGCGCGAACGACACACGGAGTTGGAAAAGCGCCGCGAAGTCCCTGCTGTCTTCATCCAGGGCTACTGTCTTCTTCTTGTGCCTTCGAGAGCACCGGCTCTCTTGGCGTCATGATTGCAAAGCAGGCGGGCCTTACAGCATTGGGGCTCGCCGTGTCAACTCACCAAAAACCTGTGTGACGACGCGCAGTTACGTGTCGTCACTTCAGGCGGGGAGCAACACTTACTTGTATTTGGCGAGGATCTCGGCCGTGTCGACCTTGATGCCGGGGCCCATGGTGCTCGAAACGACGATGCCCTTGAGGTACACGCCTTTGGCGGTCGCGGGCTTCATCTTCATGATGGTCTCGAGCAGCGAGGTGAAGTTGGCCTCGAGCTTGTCAGGCGTGAACGACGCCTTGCCGACCGGGGCGTGAACGATACCGGCCTTCTCTGCGCGGAACTCGATCTTGCCACCCTTCGACTCTTTGACCGCGCGGGTCACGTCGGTGGTGACCGTGCCGACCTTCGGGTTGGGCATCAAGCCACGGGGGCCGAGCACCTTACCGAGGCGACCGACAACGCCCATCATGTCGGGCGTCGCGATGACGGTATCGAAGTCCATAAAGCCTTCTTCGATGCGCTTGGCCAAATCGGCTTCACCGACCACGTCGGCGCCGGCTGCGGTCGCTTCAGTGGCCTTCTCACCACGCGCGAACACCGCGACTCGCAGGCTCTTGCCAGTGCCATGCGGCAACACGACGGCGCCACGAACCATCTGGTCGGCGTGCTTGGTGTCGACGCCCAGGTTGATGGCGATGTCGATGGTCGAGTCGAACTTGGTCTTCACCAGGTCGCTGGTCTCTTTGACGAGCTTGAAGGCCTCGCTCACCGTGTACCGCTTGTTGCGGTCGACCTTGGCTGCTGCTGCTCGAAATTTTTTACCCATGATTAGTTACCCCCGCTGATTTCGATGCCCATCGAGCGCGCCGTACCAGCGATCGACTTCATCGCCGCTTCGATCGACCCAGCGGTCATGTCTTGAATCTTCGCCTTGGCGATTTCTTCGAGCTGCTTCTTGGTCACCTTGCCGACGAGCTCTTTGCCCGTCTTCTTGGCGCCCGAGCCCTTCTTCTTGTCGGTGTGGAGGCCAGCGGCCTTCTTCAGCAACACCGACGCCGGAGGCGTACGGAGCTCGAAGGTGAACGAACGATCTGCATACACGGTCAAGATGACCGGGATGATCAGATTGTCTTTCATCTGAGCCTGGGTTCGTGCGTTGAACTGCTTGCAGAACTCCATGATGTTGACGCCGAGTTGACCGAGCGCGGGGCCGATCGGGGGCGCGGGGTTGGCCTTACCGGCCGAGATCTGCAGCTTGACCTGTCCTGTTATTTTCTTCATCGGTGTTGCCCTTCAAAGTGGTTCGAGCGACGGCTCTTTCGAAGCGTCTCCCACGTGAAACCTCCAGGCGCACCATGCGCTTGGAGAAACAGTTGAGTTACCCGGTTGTCTTCTCGACCTGCATGAAGTCGAGCTCGACCGGCGTCGAACGGCCGAAGATGCTGACGAGCACCTTCACCCGGCCCTTTTCGGGGTTCACTTCTTCGACGGTGCCGTTGAAGTTCGCGAAGGGGCCATCGATGACTCGCACGGTGTCGCCCTCGTCGTACTGAACCTTCGGCTTGGGCTTGAGCGTGCCCTCTGAGAGCTGCGTGGTCAGGCGCTGCACCTCGGTCGCGGTGACCGGCGGCGGGTCGTCTTGACCGGTGGCGCCGACGAAGCCCGTGACCTTGGGGGTGTTCTTCACCAAGTGCTTCGAGCGGTCGTTCATGACCATCTGCACCAAAATGTAGCCCGGAAAAAACTTTCGGCGGCTGGTGCGCTTCTGGCCATCACGCATCTCGACGACCTGCTCCATGGGGATCAGGATCTCGCCGAAGAGCGCTTGAAGGCTCTCGAGCTTGATGCGGTCTTCGAGGCTCTTCTTCGCCTTGTTTTCGAAGCCCGAATAGGTGTGAACGACGTACCACTTCATGTTCGTCGTCGGAGCGGTCTGCGCTGCAGCTGCCATTAGATCTTCCCCCACAGGTGCGGCAACCAGTCGACCATGACCTTCAGGGCCAGGGTGTCGATGCCGAACAGCACGATCGCCGCGACCAGCGAAGCGACGATCACGGCGATGGTTGAAACTCGGGTTTCTTCGAACGACGGCCAGGTCACCCGCATCAGCTCGGTGGCCACCTCGTTCGACAACGTGTGCACTCGAACGTTCGTCCACGCCCAGACGACGAGGCCGGTGGTCGCGGCGGCTCCGGCGACGAAGGCGTAGGTGAAGTCGAGGCCTTCGATCACCTTCTTGTTGGGTATGTTGAGCTGAACGAACAGCAGCTCGAGCATGTGCCCCAAGAACATGGCGATGATCAGCCCGAACACCAGGTAGGCAATGACCACCAGACGCCGCGGGTCCATCTCCGCGCGGTTGGCTTGCTGTGCTGCATCAGTCGTCGACATGAATGTCACCGCCCCGGGGGCAAGATACGAAGAACAACGCTCAGGTCACCGCTGGGGGTCACCCAGAGCGCCTGAGCAATCACAAAAAAATGGCAGGAGAGGAGGGACTTGAACCCACAACACGCGGATTTGGAGACCGCTGCTCTACCATTGGAGCTACTCTCCTACTCGAAACACAAAGCTCAGCCGACCTTGCCTTCTTTGTGCGCGGTGTGCTTGCGGCAGCGCGCGCAGAACTTCGAAAGCTCCAGTTTATCCTGCTGCTTACGACGGTTCTTCGTCGTGATGTAGTTGCGCTCGCTGCACACGGTGCACTCGAGTGAGATCAGGCTGCGGTTGCCCTTGGGCATGACAAAACTCCAAAAAAATGAGGTTCAACGGCATTGCATATGACGACAGAGGGGAGGCTCACTGACAGAGCCTCCCCCCCAAGTCAAGACACTGCGGCGGGTCTTAGGCGACGACTTCGGCAACGACGCCGGAGCCGACGGTGCGGCCACCTTCACGAATCGCGAAACGGAGCTCTTTCTCCATCGCGATCGGGGTGATCAATTCGACTTCGATGGCGATGTTGTCGCCCGGCATCACCATTTCGACGCCGTCAGGCAACTTCACCGTGCCGGTCACGTCAGTGGTGCGGAAGTAGAACTGAGGGCGGTACCCCTTGAAGAACGGGGTGTGACGACCACCCTCTTCTTTGGTGAGCACGTAGATCTGACCCTTGAACTTGGTGTGGGGCATGACCGAGCCGGGCTTGGCGAACACCTGGCCGCGCTCGATGTCTTCACGCTTCAGACCACGAACCAGCGCGCCGATGTTGTCGCCCGCGCGGCCTTCGTCGAGCAACTTCTTGAACATTTCGACGCCGGTGACGACCGTCTTGGCGGTCGGCTTGAGGCCGATCACTTCGACTTCTTCGCCGACCTTGATCACGCCACGCTCAACGCGGCCGGTGGCGACGGTGCCACGACCTTCGATCGAGAACACGTCTTCGACCGGCATCAAGAACGGCTTGTCGATGGCGCGGGTCGGAGTGGGAATGTACGAGTCGACCGCCTCCATCAGCTTCAAGATGGCGCCTTCGCCGACCTCTGAGGTGTCGCCTTCGAGCGCCTTGAGCGCCGAGCCGGGGATCACGGGGATCTTGTCGCCCGGGAAGTCGTACTTCTTGAGGAGGTCGCGAACTTCTTCTTCGACCAGCTGGCGGAGCTCAGGGTCGTCGAGCATGTCGACCTTGTTCAAGAACACCACGATGTAGGGCACGCCGACCTGACGGGCGAGCAAGATGTGCTCACGGGTCTGGGGCATCGGGCCGTCGGCGGCCGAGACGACCAGAATCGCGCCGTCCATCTGCGCGGCGCCGGTGATCATGTTCTTCACGTAGTCGGCGTGGCCGGGGCAATCGACGTGCGCGTAGTGACGGTTCTTCGTCTTGTACTCGACGTGCGCGGTCGAAATCGTGATGCCGCGGGCCTTCTCTTCAGGCGCCTTGTCGATCTGGTCATACGCGAGGAAGGTCGCGCCGCCCGACTTCGCGAGCACCTTGGTGATCGCGGCGGTCAGGGTGGTCTTGCCGTGGTCGACGTGACCGATCGTGCCGATGTTGACGTGCGGCAAATCTCTCGAAAACTTCTCCTTCGACATGTGAAACCTCTTCTTTTGAGCTGCGTTGGGCGTTGAGCTTCGTTGACTACAATGGAGCCCTGATCCGGGATTGAACCGGAGACCTCATCCTTACCAAGGATGCGCTCTGCCATCTGAGCTATCAGGGCACTTCTCACTGCTGCTGCACTTCGTTTCGGTACCGAATGTTGCGACTATCGTTCTGCGCCAGCGACTGCAACTGGAGCGGGAGATGGGATTCGAACCCACGACATTCAGCTTGGAAGGCTGACGCTCTACCAACTGAGCTACTCCCGCGTGTGGAGGGGGGTGGATTCGAACCACCGAAGGTCTGGGACCGACAGATTTACAGTCTGTTGCCGTTGGCCGCTTGGCTACCCCTCCGGGTGTCTGCCGAGTACTGCTTTGCTGCTATTCAATTGTGGTGAAGCCCTTCTCATCTCTTCTCTTCGCTTACTGCTGCTGCACCGCGTGGCCGGCGGCGGGATTCGAACCCGCGACCTACTGATTACAAATCAGGTGCTCTACCAGCTGAGCTACACCGGCAAGGCACAAACCTGCGAGAACTCCACGGGAAAACTCCACGACCCCACCTTGCAAGGGCGGCGCTCCATACCCGCTGATTTCTATGCAAGTCAAGGTGATCATGACGTGCCCCGCGAGCACCGCCTGACGCCCGTGAGGCTCGCCCTCAGACCGCGCCCGATTCAGAGACCGCCATCGAGGCCGGTACCGGCACGCGTTGGCGAGAGACCTCGGCCAGCAGCACGCCAGCCGACACCGAGGCGTTGAGCGAAGCGACCTTGCCAACCATGGGTATCTGCACGCGAAAATCGCACTGCTTCATCACGCCATCGCGAACGCCAGGCCCTTCAGCGCCGACGACGACGACGATTGGGCCTTTGAGATCAGCCGCCCACAAGGTGCGGTCGCCCTCAGGGTCAGCTGCAACGGTCCAAAAGTCGGCCTTCTTCAACTCTTCGAGCGCGCGCGAAATATTCGTCACCCGTGCGACCGGGCAGTACTCGATCGCACCCGCTGACGACTTGGCAACGACGCCGGTCACACCAGCGGCGCGATCGCGAGCGATCACCACGCCGTGCGCGCCGAAGGCATGGGCCGAGCGAATGATCGCGCCGAGGTTGTGCGGGTCTTGAATGCCGTCGAGCACCACGAACAGCGGCGAGCGCCCCGAGCCCTTGGCGATTTTGCTCAGCTGATCGAGCTCGAGGTAATCGAATTGGCGCACCTCGGCCGCGAGGCCCTGGTGCACGCCGCCATCTGACATCGCCGCCAAGCGATCGCGATCGACCTTGTCGACCCGAATGCCAGCGTCGCGTACGCGGGTGAAGACCTCGGCGGCGACCTTGGGGCCGAGCCCTCCGTCTTGCATCAAGATGCGCTCGATGCGGTCGGGGTTGGCTCGTAGGGCTTCGAGCACCGGGTTCACGCCCCAAATGAAGCGGCCGTCGTCACTGGCCCGCGGAGCCAATTCACGCGCAGGGGCCTCGGCCCGAGCAGGTGCCACTTCACGATTTCGTTCGCGGTCTTGCCGCGCCGCCGAAGGGCCTCGGCTGGGGCGCTCATCGCGCTTGAACCGGTCTCTCGACGAGAAAGAGCGAGTGCCCTTCGAGTCTTTGCGATCGAACCGGCCACCTGCCCGCGCGCCAGGGCGTTTACCGCCCGCCGCCGCCGAAGGTCGCTTGCCACCGGCCGCGTAGGGCCGCTTGCCAGCACCACCGGTTCGCTTCTCGCCACCACCACTGCCACTGCTTCGTCCTCCGCGCTTCAATTGACCTCCACCGGCAAGCTCAGTTTCTTGGTTTGCCGCGAGCAGAGCGACTCGGTGCAAATGAAAAAGGTCATCTTGGCATCGACCGAGGTCTTGCCCTGCGTGCTCGGCGTGAACCCGACCTCGAAGCGAGGGTTCGGGTAGTCTTTCGCGGCTTTGGCCTTCTTGTTGAGCGAGTCGGCGAGCGTGACCTTCTCTTGATCGAGCTTCGATTCTTTGCTCGACAGGTCGATGCGCAGCGGAGCCTCGTCAGACACATGCGCCCCGTTCTTCGCGCGAATCGAGATCACGACCTTGCCCTTCTCGCCCGCCTTCATCTTGGTGGTCGTACCCTCTGTGCTCACGTCGTACATCGACGCGATGTCGGGCCCGCTCGAGGGCTCCACGTCAGCAGCGCACGCCGTGGCGGCGATCAACACAAGGGCAACGAAAAGAAGTCTCTTCATGTCTTTTGACTCTCTCATGTTCACGAACCCCGAGCGACCACTTCAGCCCGAGCGATGATCGCGGTGGCGAGGTCGACGCCGGTGGCCCGCTCCATTTCTGGCAGCGCCGGAGACGCGTTGACCTCGAACACCTTCGGGGCACTCTTCTTTAACTCGAGCACATCGACCGCGCAGACCTCGAGGCCGCAGATGGTGGCCGCCCGCTCGGCGGTGTGCCGCAGCTCCTCAGAAGGCTCAATCGCCTCGAGCCGCGCGATTCGCGACAGCGTGCGCGCCAAACGGCCGGGTTTGGGCACTCGCGTGACCGCTGCGATGGTCTTGCCGCCCACTACGAAAACGCGCACATCGCGCCCTGCCCGCTTCACGTACTCCTGCATCACGATTTCGTGGCCCAGCCCCAGCACCGCCTCGAGCGAGGCTTCGAGTGACTGCTCAGACTCGCAGACCATCAACCCACGGCGCTCGGCGCCTTGCACCAGCTTCACCAGCACTGGCAGCCCGCCGACCAGGCCGAGCATGGCGAGCAGCTCTTTCGAGTCGCGCGACATCACGGTGGCGGGTATGGCGACCCCGTTCGACGCCAGGAGCTGAAGGCAGCGCGCCGGGTTTCGCGACTGACCGATGGCCCGCGCGGAGTTGAGCAGCTTGGCCCCCCGGCTCTCGAATTGATCGACCACCGGCAAGCCGTAGCTGGCGACCGAGGCCGCGATTCGGGGGATGACGACGTCGACCCGGCCGACCCGCTTGCGGTTGTAGAGCAGCTCGACCTGCCGGCTGTCGAGGTAGAGCTGCACGTCGAGGGGGTTGATCACCGAGATGTGATGCCCCCTGGCCCTCGCGGCCTCGACCAGTCGCTTGGTCGACGAAATTCGGCGCGAACGCGAGAGAACGACGAGCTTCACAGGGTGCCGCCTATACCCTGCTGGCCCGCCGATGCCACCTCGCGTGCACAACAGCGGTGATGAACATGCGGAAAAAGCCGAGACCGGTGCTAGGTTTTCGACCCATGATGCGCGCGTTCTTCGTGACTCCGATTGTGGTCTTGGCGGCCTGTCAGACCTACGACTTCGAGCGGGTCGACCCGCTGGCCATTCAACAGACCACCCAGAGCGAGCCCATTGGCGGTCGTCAGCTCAAGCCCAACCTGATGCTCTTGCTCGACAAATCGGGCTCGATGAGCACGCCCATCTCGGCTTCGGCGCCGGGGTGCCCCGCGGGGTGCGGCTCAGGCAGCCCCTGCCCGGCTGGCTGCCCGACCCGAATCAGTGAGCTGCGGAGCTCGATGGCCGCCTTTCTGCCCAGCGCCGGCACCATCGCTCGAATGGGGCTCGGGCTCTTCCCCATCGACAAGGTGTGTGGTGTGCCGACCGACCTGTCGGTGCCACTGCCGCCGCCCTCGGGGGCCGACGACAAGGCGTCAGACGATGCCAACGTGGCCCAGGTGGCGGCCATCAACAGCGCGATTCAAGCCGCGATGCCCAACGGCGGTACCCCGACCAACCTGTCGCTGCGTTTCGTGGGCCGGAGCGAAGGCCTTCTGCAGAACGACAACCGCCAAGACTTCGTGCTGCTCCTCACCGACGGCGTGCCGAACTGCAACGACATGAACGTCAACAACTGCTGCGCCGATGACCGCAACTGCGCGGCGCCGAACCCGTGCGCCTGCACCACCGCCACCGGCTCATGCGTCAGCGGCCTCTGCGCGCTCGGCTGCCTCGATCGCCAGGGCGTCGTCGAAGCCGTGCAGGAGCTCCGCAGCAAGAGCATCAAGACCATCGTGATCGGCTTCGGCATCGGTGAAGTGCTCAGCGCCGATCAAAAGGGTGCCCCCGACATTCTCAACGCGATGGCCGAGGCGGGTGGTTTCCCCCGGCAGTGCGCCAACGACGCGGCGTGCGGCATGGGCGACAAGTGCACCATCGCCGCTGGGCAGATGACCGGCGTGTGCAATCAGAAGTACTTTCGCGCGACCAACGGCTCCGAGCTCAACGCCGCGCTCAAGGCGATCTCAGACGGCATCAACAACACCAGCATCTGCGAGCGGCCCCTCGAGACGCAGCCTCAGAGCGAGAAGTACCTGGCCGTCATCGTCGATGGCGTGAACCAGACCCCGGGGCCCGAGACCTGGGCGTACACCGGCGGCAAGGTCGTCTTTCAAGGCGCGTCGTGTGAGAAGCTCAAGGCCGCGACCATCAACGCGCCGATCAAGGTCGAGATTCGCATCGTCAAAGTGCTCTAAAGCCAAAGCCGCTTAGAACGAAATGACCTGGGCGCCTTCAGTGAGGCGCCAAATCGACGGCAAGCCCATCACCTCGTCAAGCGAGCCCGATTGTTCGAGCTCCGAGGGCACCAGGCCGCACAACTTCACGGTGGTATCGCAGGCCACGACCCTGGCGCCCAGCTGCCGGGAGTCTTCGAGCATGCTGGTCGGGCTGGGGGCTCCGAGGCCCTGACTTCGAGTGACTTCGCTGGCTTGCCGCTCGGTCAAAGGCTTGCCGAAGGTGCCATTGGCGACTGCCCGCAGCGCGTCAAAGGCCAAGACGAACACGACTTCATCGCCCATGGCGACGGCGGTCAGGCCAAGAGACGTCGCCTGCCAGGCGGCTTCGTACCCAGCGGTCTGCACGAAAAACACGACGCGGCCTGACACGAGGCTCACTCTACTCCAGTGGCTGCGGCTAGTGTGTATTTCCCAAGGTGG
>JANLPS010000192.1:0-1676 GCA_031367385.1 Archangium sp.
GACTTCGGCGTAAATACCAAGGCACGCAAAGTTGCCGAATCCGGCGAAGTCCGTCCATTTGAGTGAAAGCACGTCGAACGTATCAGAAGGTTGCGTAACGGAACCAAGTACGGTTCAAGGCGTGAGTCGAACCGATACATCGAGCTGGCCCTGCACTATGGCGCGCAGCGCACACGTCCTCGGCGACAGCTGGAATCTGCTGATCATCCGCCAGGCCTGCTTCGGAACCCGCAGATTCGATGACTTCAACAAAACGCTCGGTATCGGCCGAAACATCCTCACTACCCACCTCAACAGACTGGTTGACGACGGCCTGCTCGCCAGGGTCCCATACCAAGAACGACCGCTGCGCCACGAGTACCGCCTCACCGACAAGGGGCGAGAGGTGTACCCCATTCTCGCCGCCATGGCCGCCTGGGGCGACAAATGGCTCACCGGACCCGAAGGCACACCACTCGTGCTCCACCACACGGCCTGCGGCCACGACATGCACGCCGAAGTCGTCTGCAACGAATGCCACCAACCGATCGACGTCCGCCAGACCATCGCCAAACCCGGTCCCGGGTTCGCGCCAACGTCGAAGCACCGAACCTCATCATCTCCGAAGAAGAGTGTCCACATGGCATCGAAGCCGGTCCCAATCAGAGCTCGTCCTACGAGTTGATGGCTCGCCCCGCACGCGTCGAGGTCTCGCCCTGGACGACTCGACTTGCGTCGACCAAACATCTACCGACGTCGCCCAAGATGTCCTGAGGCAGCAACCGTCGGCTGCCTGCGTCCAACGATCTCGGGGTTCTTCGCCGGGAAGTGAATGCGTCTTACGCACTGGCCTTTCGCTCCCGAGCGAAGTAGGTGGGCACACCGTAGAATACGTCGATGGCCACTCGGTGGTGCGTCGTGCGGGTCTTGGGACACCTCGAGGTGGTCGTTGATGGCCGCGTCCAGTCGCTGCGTCCGATGGCCCGGCGACTTCTCGCCGTGCTCGCCGCGTCACCGGGCTGTGTGGTGCGGGCGGAGAGGCTGAGTGTTGGTCGAAAGCGGTCGGCCCAGCGGTGCGCGGCGAGCGGGTGCTCGTGCTTGCGCGGTGTTGGATCGGGACGCCAACTCGGGCCCCGGTGCTGGCCTCCGACGCGCAATCGCGGCCATTCCAACTGACGCGATCACTCCTGCTCACCGATCGCGGATGCCGAAAGCGCTCGCAGAACTGCGCGTTGAGGGCTACGTCGGGCGCGAGGACTCGTGCGATTCGATAGCGGCATTCGTCGGGCGGAGGGGACGACGCTGCGGGTTGGTCGTGGTCACAGGCGAGGCGGGGATCGGCAAGTCGAGCTTACTGGCCGCAACGGCTGAGCTCCTCGCCGACCAAGGCAGTGTGTTGATGTTCGGCCGCTGCGTTGCGGAGAGTTCACTTCCACTGGCGCCCATCATCGAGTTGTTGCAAGGAGACGGCGGGTGGGATCTCGATGCCGTCGGGCTACATCCTCTCGGACGCTCGGCGCTCCTGCGGTGCGTCGACGACCGCTCGAGTGAGGCCAACCCATCGCCACTCGGAGACGCCCAACTTGAACGTCGT
The DNA here is from genome assembly GCA_031367385.1 of Archangium sp. Classification (GTDB taxonomy): domain Bacteria; phylum Myxococcota; class Myxococcia; order Myxococcales; family Myxococcaceae; genus JAEUJT01. The sequence continues at coordinate 1,574 of JANLPS010000192.1, forward strand.
CACCTCCGTGCGGCGATCGACGAGGTTCTCAGGTGGCATGCCGATAGCGGCGCGCTGGTTCTCATGGTTGACGATCTTCACTGGGCGGACGCCGAGACCATTG
>JANLPS010000249.1:0-15318 GCA_031367385.1 Archangium sp.
GACTTCGCGGCCGCCACCTTCGACGGAGGGGGTATCGGCTTCGCCTCGAGCCTCAGCGAGACGCAGGACTTTTACATGATGCGCCCGGTGGCTGAGCCTGACCTGTGGGTCATCAGCACGGCGGGAGACGTGGTGCCAGCCATCGACAAAGCGCCCCTGTTCGCGATGGCGCCGATCGAGGTCATCACGCCCACATGCGACGAGAGCACCGGGTGCGGCGAGCTGCAGCTGCGCGATGACCTGAAGGTCACCTGGGCCGACGGAGGCACCGGCCGGGTGCAGGTCAAGCTCGAGACCCGCTCCGATGGAAACGATTTCACCACGACGATCAGCGTGGCCTGCGACTACCGGGCCGTTGATCACGAAGCCGTGGTGCCCAAGTCAGTGCTGGCCCACTTCGAGGCTTCGACCGGTACGTTGTCGATTGAAGCCGGTCGCACCACCAAGTTCTCGGCTGGCGACTACCGGGTGACCTTCACGAGCCACGTACCCGCGGTGTCGGGCACCGTGAAGCTCCTGGCGCCCTGAAGGCCGGTCACCAGAGTGACCGTTTTAGTGGGCGAGCACGAGCTCCAGGAGCTGCGAGGGCTTCTCGATGATCTCATGGGCCTTCGCGCCCTCGAGCTCAGCGCGATCTCGAAAGCCCCACAGCACGCCAATCGCCCGCATGCCCGCGGCCCGCGCGACCTTCATGTCGACGGCAGTGTCGCCCACGAAGCCGATGTTCGCCGGCAACACATTGAGCGCCAGCGCCATCTCGAAGGCCGCGGTCGGGTCGGGCTTGCGCGGCACGCCCTCACGTTCGCCCCGCACCTCGACGAAGGGAATGGTGGGAAACCGCAGCGCCACCAGCGCCTTGGTCAACGCATCGCGCTTGTTCGAGAGCACACCCATCGGCACTCTGCGCTTGGCCAACGCAGCGAGTGTCTCGTCGATGCCCGGGTAGGCGAAGGTCTTCGCATGCGCATGCTCAAGGTACTTGGCGTGGTAGGTGTCGAGCACGGCCTGCACCGGCACCGTCGCCTGCGCTCCGACGGCGCGCTTGGCCAGCGTCGTGACGCCCTCGCCCACCATCAACCGGTACGCGTCTCGCGGGTGGGCAGGCAGCGAGTGAACCGCCAGCGCCGCGTTCATCGCATCGGCGATGTCAGCCAGCGAGTCAGCAAGGGTGCCATCGAGGTCGAAGATCAGGGCGTGCACGGGCATCGAAACGGCAAATACCCTGCGTGCAGCCGGTTGCACAGGTGAACGCCGGCCCACAGCCGTGCGCCTCCTGAAACCCCATGATTCTCATGAGAAAATCAGTTGGTCCTCCGAGGCGCCGCCGCCTTCCATCGCAGCACAGCAAGAACAACGACTGGAGACCCGCAGGCTGGTCGACGACCTTCATTCGCTCAAAGCCCGAAAGCTCACTGGCATCGGGCTGATGGCCGGGGGCGCCGCGCTCCCCCTCGGCGTGGTCGCGCTCACTGAGCTCTTCTCGGGCCTCTTCGGCCTGGCGATCGGTGGCTCCAGCGGCCTCGCAGAAGGCCTCGCGTTAGGGCTGTTCGCGCTCGGGAGCCCCTTTGTCTTGCTCCCTGTGTTGCTCGGCGCGCTTGGCGTCGGCCTGGTGCTGGCGATCGTCGGCGTCGTGCTCTACGGCAGCGTTCGAGGGGCTCACCCGAACCTCGAGGCTGAGCTCGACACCGCGAATCAGCGCGAACAAGCCCTCGACAGGTCCGTCACTCCGGCAGCGGGTGGCGCGGTTATCTTCAAATTTTAGGCGATCGCGGTCGCACATGATCGACCCCCCGACCTGAGACTCCGCCCCCCACTGCTGCCGCGCGCGAGCACCAACGTGCCGAAAACACCAAGCTGCTCGGCGACGGCAATCGTGTAAGCCTCGGCCGACGTGACGCTCATCGTGCACCCCCATTTTCACCGCCGTCGCACCGGGGTCACTCGCCACGTCGAAGACATCGTCATCGGCCTTCAGCCCGAGGCCGTCGCGACCGGCAATTCACTGAGCCCGAGCGTGCCCAAGGCCTCGATGCTCAGCCTCTGGGCCCGCATGCGCCGCGAGCCAACCATCTGGCACGCCCACCGCCTCAATGAGCTCTACCTTGGCCTCTTCTTTCGCCTGCTCCTGCCAGACACCGTCAAGGTCGTCTTCACCCGCCACGCCGGCGCGCGCCCCTCGAGGTGGACGCGCTTCTGGGCCCGCATGGCCGACCGGGTGATCGCCCTCACCTCCGAGGCACGCGGCACCCTCGCCCTCGACGAGGCGCGAATCATCGGTCACGGCGTCGACCTCGCGGTTTTCACGCCACCCCGCTCGCGGGTCGAGATGTGGTCAGCCCTCAATCTCGGAGCGCAACGCGGCATCGGCGTCATCGGCCGCATTCGCCCCGCCAAAGGCCAAGGCGATTTCGTCGAAGCCATCGCGCCCCTGCTCGAGCGGTTTCCCCAGTGGAAGGCGGTGCTGATCGGCCGCGGAGACGACTGGGCCGAGCGCCTCAAGGCCAAGACCGCCGGGGCCCTCGCGCTGGTCGACGAGCAAGAGAACATTCGGCCCTGGTATCAAGGCCTTTCGGTGCTCGTGCACCCCTCGCACAGCGAAGGGTTCTCACTGGTGCTGCTCGAGGCGATGGCCTCCGGGTGCTGTGTGATCGCAACCAGGCTCGCGTCGGTGCCCGACGTCATCACCCATGAAAAAACCGGCCTGCTCTACGAGCCCGGCGACGTGGGTGCCCTGCGAGCGCTCCTCGAGCGGGTGCTGGCCAACCCCGATGAGGCCGCCGCGTTGGGCGATGCCGCCCGCACCGAGGTGGTGGCCCGCTTCGGGCTGGCGCACGAGACGCAGTCGCTCCGCGCGCTCTACGGCGAGCTTACGAATACAAAGCGTTGAATTCTGCCCGGCAGCGCGTGAAACAAAGCCCATGCCTGAAAAAGCCGACAAGCCCACCATCACTGTCTGGTCTGATTACGTCTGCCCCTGGTGCTACGTCGGCTTGACCGAGGTCGAGAAGCTCCGCGCCGCGTGGGACTTCGCGATCGAGTGGAAGCCCTTCATGTTGCGGCCCGAGACGCCCGATGAAGGCATGGAGCTGCCAGCATACATTCGCGAGAAGATGGCCGACCCGAACAACCCGCTCACCGCGCGGGCCCGCTCGCTTGGCATCACCATCAACCAGCGAGAGCGAATACCCTCGTCGCGGCGGGCCCACGAGGCCACTGAATACGCGCGCTCGAAGGGCAAGATCGACGCCTTTCACCACGCGGTGCTCGAGCGTTACTGGTCGAAGAGCGAAGACCTGCATGACTGGGCCGTGCTCAAGGCCGCTGCTATCGAGGCCGGGCTCGACGCTGATGAGATGCAGCGCGAAGTCGACGCCGGCACCTGGAGGAAACCGGTGCTCGCGGGCATCGAGGCCGGTGCCGAAATCGGCGTCAACGCGGTGCCGACCTTCATCGTCGGCAACCGCTTCGTCATTCAAGGCGCGCAGCAGGGCAGCGTGTTCGCTCAAGCCTTCGAGCGGCTCGGAGCGGCCCCTCGATAGCACCCCATGAGCACCAGCGACCTCAAGCGGCAAATGTCGACCAGCGCGGCGATGGAGGCCGAGCTCAACAAAGAGAAGGCCTCCGCCCTGGGCCGCACCGCGCGCAAGCTCGAGGCGCTGCTCGACCGCTGCAGCTCGCTCAAGGTGTTGCTCGCATCGACGACCGGGTATCAACGTGAGCTCTTGCTGACCGAGTACCGCGACTGCCGAAAAGAGTCAGAGACCCAGCGGTGGTACCTGTATGTTCAGCGCGAGGCCCTCGGGCTTAGACGCCACGACGATGTCGACGCCATTTACCCCAGGCCTCCGGTCATTTCGTAACGCGCAGCTCGCGCTCGGCCTGATCTGTCTCGCATCGAGCCCCGCGCTCGCGCTCGATAAGCAAGGCAGCGCCCACGGTGGCAGCGTCGAGGGCGAAGACAGGGGCTTCGGTATTTCAGGGGCCTTGATGCTCGGCGCGGCCGTCTACAACCCGAGCTACGCCGCGAGACCCGACAACACCGGGCTGACGTTGCTGCGCTATGGCGCCCACTTCGACGTCGATCTGCTCGGCCGGCTGCTCTCGATACCCATCGACGTGAACTTCTTCACCGATCGCGAGCGCGCCGGCATTTTGCTCATCGCGCCGACCGAGTTCGATTTCATCACCGGAGTCACCACCACCCTCGACACCGGCCCCGGCGCGGTCGAGCTCGGGGTGCGCGTCGAGCATGACCGGCCCATCGACACCGGCACCTTCACCCAGACCTACGTCGATGCGCGGGCTCGTTACCTGTACTCCTTGGCAGCCCTCTGGCCCCGCTTGGCTGACACGCTGCACAAGGGAGACATCGCCGGCTGGGCCACCCTGGGTGTCTTCGCGATCAACCCGACGTACGCGGCCCGGCCTGACAACACGGGGTTGGCGCTCTTTCGATACGCCCTGCACACCGAGCTGTCGACCTTCGATGATCTGCTGTCGCTCGGGCTCGACGCGACGTTGTTCACTGATCGCCAGAGCGCAATCGTCGTCGCTCCGAGTGAAATCGACTTCACCGCCGAGATCATTCTGCACAAGTGGGACTTCGAGCTGCACCTCGCCTACGAGCGCGACATGCCGATCGACAGGCCAGGGCTGGTTCAGCAGTTCGCCTACGTGCTCGCGGTGTGGAGCTTCGATTTGAAGAGCCTGCGGCCCAAGCCCTTCTCGCACCGCAACGTGCCCGCCTCGCCCTGAAGACCCGTCACCTCGCGAGCAGTCGTTCTGGCCTGTAACGCCTGGGTCGAGCACCTTAGCAGAGCAGCGAGACTTCGAATTCGTCTGAGCCCTTGATGCGCTGGCGGCCCGCGAACCCCGACTCGAGGTCATGCCAGAACGAGATCTCGGTCTCGGGAAATCGCCAGCACAGGTTCACCAGCCGGCCGTCGCGGGTCGCATGAAAATCGACCAGCCCATCGGCTGACTTTACGTCGAGCCCGAGCTCTTCGAGCGGCTTGAGCAAGCGCTCGACCTGGCGGGTCAAGGTGCTGCGCTCTTCGAGCAGCTCGGTGTCATTCGGTCGGCCGCGCTCGAGGGCCTCGAGCACCGTTCGCAACCGGGTGACCACCGGCATCGCCGCTTCGAACGTGCGTTGAAGCAACGGCACCAACGAGTTTGCTTCTTCAAGACCGAACAGGCGCTCTTGCGTCACGAGGCGAGAACTGAACGCAAAGCCACGCCGAACACCAGTTAGTAACTGACCCCCACCGCCAGACCTACATCGACGCCGCGCACCAGGGGGTTGATGACCGAGCCCTCAACGATGATCGCCAGGCTGAAGACGTGGCTCGGGTGCATGATGCCGAGGCGGCCGCGAATGATCAGGTCCCAGAACGTGCGGCTGGGCTCGAGGGGCGCCGCGTCGACCCGATAGAACCCCGCGAACGCCGCCACCGCCAGTGACACCACCAGCGACGCATGCGCGACCTGGGTCTGTGGGTTGAGCGCCCCTTCGGCACGGCCGAACTTGAGCGATGGCCCGGCCGCCATGCGAAACGCAAACGGCAGAATGTCGCACGGTACCCCCACTGGCTCGCACGACGGGCCGAACAGGCGCGCCACGGTGACGTCGACCCCCGGGGTGAGCACCCACCCCGTCGCCTCATTGGTCAGGCCCTCACGAATGGTACCGAAGGGCCGCCCCAACGAGGCGCCCAGCCCAGCCAGGGGTGTCCTCCCACCCAGCGCCAACCCCTCGATCGTCCATGACACGGGGTCCCACCGCAGGTCGCGGGCGTCGGCCGTCGAACCCGCTGAGCCGCTAACCAGCGCGAGCACAATGACAAGAGTCGACAGCGGGGTCGGCATCGGTGCACACGATACATCGGGCGGTCGTTTGTGCGTGAGGTGATGCCTTGACAGCGCAAAAAGCTGTCTCATCTTTTGTCTACGCGCGAGGCGATGGTCGCTCCCGCCCACAACCCTTCGTACCTGGAGAAAAGCCATGAACGTCGTTCGCTACAACACCAATTTCCCGACCCTCTTTGACTCGTTCTTTCGCGAATTCGAAGCCCCCGAGGCCGAGCGTGCCTTCACCCCGAAGGCCGACGTGACCGAAACCGAGAAGGCGATCGAGATTCACCTCGACATGCCCGGCGTCAACCCCGACGAGATTGAAGTGAAGCTCGATGAGAACGTGCTCACCGTCTCGACCGATCGAAAGCTGAGCGCCGAGACCGAGAAGAACCGCTACCTTCGCCAGGAGCGACACTTCGGCAAGTTCACCCGCTCGTTCACCTTGCCGAACACCGTCGATGGCACCAAGCCTGACGCGGCCTACCGGCATGGCGTGCTGACGCTGACGCTGCCGAAGAAAGAAGAAGTGCAGCCGAAGACGTTCAAGGTTCGCGTCGCGGCGTAACGGGCGCGCAGGCCTGGGTTTGCTCCACACCCACCCAGGACATCGGGTGGGTGTTCTGATGTAGGGCCCCAATGGAGTCATTTAGCCCCGACAAATCGCCTCACGCTGCGTTTTGCCCCTTTCGTGCTTTCTAACACTGCGTAGTTTGGCCCTCCTGCTGGGCACACCGCGTGCTCACGATTCGGAGGCTCCATGCAGCTCGCTCGCAAAATCACGCTCCCCCTCGCGCTGGCGGTGTTCGCCGTGCTCGGGGTCTCGGCCTTTTTCAGCGTGCAGCAAGAGCTCGATCTGTACGGCCAAGACGTCAAGCGAGACCAGGCCATCTCGGCCCGGGTGCTCTCGTTGGCGATCAGCCATGAAGCCGAGCGCAGCTCGCCCGAAGAAGCGCTCAAGATGGTCAACGAGGCCAATCGCGATCAGACGCGGCTGCTCTTCTTGTTTGTGCCCGATGACGAGCTGGTCACCAAGGGCTCGCTCGAACCAGACGCCATCGCGGCCTTGCAGCGCGGTGAAACCGTCTTTCACGTCGACAAAGAAGAATGGGGCTCGGCTTCGACCTTCGCGCCCCTCTCTTTTGCCGATGGCAGCGGTGGGGCTTTGTGGGTGCAGGAGCCGCTGATCGCTCAACGCGAGTCGATTCAACGCATCGTCGTCTCGCAGATCTTCACCGCAGTGGTGCTCGGCATCGTGTGGGCCCTGGTCGCCATCGGCCTGGGCGCGATCATCATCGGGCGGCCGATGAAAAAGGCCGCCGAGAAGGCGCGGCGGGTCGGCACCGGTGACCTCTCAGGCCCGCTGGTGATCGAGCAAAACGACGAGATTGGCGACCTGGCCCGCGAGCTGAACAAGATGTGCGACGAGCTGCTCCTCGCCCGCAACCGGCTCGAGACCGAGGTCACCGCCCGGCTGCAAACCCAGGAGCAGCTGCGCCACGCCGACCGCCTCAACACCGTCGGCAAGCTCGCGTCGGGCATCGCGCATGAGCTGGGCACCCCGTTGAACGTGGTGGCGGCGCGGGGTCGCATGGCGGCCTCAGGCGAGGTGGCTGGCGCAGACGCACAGAACAACGGCAAGGTCATCGTGCAGCAGGCCGAGTCGATGACCCGCATCATTCGGCAGCTGCTCGACTTCGCCCGGCGCGCTTCACCGGCGAAGACCCACGAGTCGCTCAACACGCTCATCTCGCAGACGATCTCGATGCTCGGGCCGCTGGCAGAGAAGCAGCAGTGCGAGGTCTCGCTGACCCAGAGCCCCGTCGTCTTCGCCGAGATCGACCGCGGGCAGATTCAACAAGCGATCACCAACCTGGTGGTCAACGCGCTCCAGGCCCTGCCGCCACGCGGGTCGATCACCCTCGCGATTCTTCGCGAGAACGCACGCCCTCCAGCCGACGTGGGTGGCCCGGAGAGCGCTTACGCCCGCATCGTCGTGCGCGACACCGGCCCCGGCATTGCCCCCGCGGTGTTGCCCCGCATCTTCGAGCCGTTCTTCACCACCAAAGACGTCGGTGAAGGCACTGGGCTCGGGCTCTCGGTGACCTGGGGCATCGTGCGCGATCACCGCGGGTGGATCTCGGTGAGCAGCGAGCTGGGCCAAGGCACCGAGTTTTCAATCTATTTACCCGCGACCGAAGACCCGACGTTCAGCATCGGGAGCAAGTCGCTGGGCCGGTCGCCGTCGGGCGAGAACCGCGCGGCATGAGCAGCAACGTGAAGGTTTTGCCCAGAGGTCACCACACATGATGGGTCGAGTTTTGGTCGTTGAAGACGATGCGGCGATGGCGCAGTTGCTCGATGAGGGCCTGACGCGCCGTGGGTTCACCGTGACCGCCGTTCACACCGGCGATGCCGCGTTGGTCGCGTTCAAGACGACTGACTTCGACGCGGTCGTCACCGACTTGCACATGAAGGGCCTCGATGGCTTGGCGTTGTGCGAGCGCATCGTGGCGGGTCACCCGGGCACTCCGGTCATCGTCGTGACCGCGTTCGGCAGCCTCGAGACGGCGATCAAAGCCATTCGCGCCGGCGCCTATGACTTCATCACCAAGCCCTTCGAGCTCGAGGCTTTGGCCCTGGCCCTGGTTCGCGCGGTGCAGCACCGCCAGCTGCGCGACGAGGTTCGCCGGCTGCGAGACGAGGTCGGTCAATCGAAGGGGTTCTCGGGCATCGTCGGAGAAAGCCAGCCGATGAAGGAGGTTCGGCAGCTGCTCACCCGCATCTCTGACACCGATACGTCGGTGCTCATCAGCGGCGAGAGCGGCACCGGCAAAGAGGTGGTCGCGCGAGCGATTCATGAGCAGAGCCGCCGACGCGCTGGGCCCTTCGTGGCGATCAACTGCGCCGCGATGCCCGAGCCGCTGCTCGAGAGCGAGCTGTTCGGCCACTCGAAGGGCGCGTTCACTGATGCCCGGCAGTCACGGGCCGGGCTGTTCACCCGCGCACAGGGTGGCACGCTCTTTCTCGATGAGATCGGCGAGATGCCGCTGGGCTTGCAGCCGAAGCTGCTGCGCGCCCTGCAAGAGCGAACGATTCGCCCGGTCGGCAGTGATGAAGAAATGCCGTTCGACGCCCGCATCATCTCGGCCTCGAACCGCGACCTCGAGACCGCCATCGAAGAGAAGCGCTTTCGTGAAGACCTGTTCTTTCGAATCAACGTGATCAATGTGCACCTGCCGCCGCTGCGGGTGCGCAGCAATGACGTGCTGCTGCTCGCCCAACACTTCGTGCGCATCTTCGCCGAGAAGGGCCGCAAGAACGTGGTCGGGCTCTCGCCGCAGGCCGCCGACAAGCTGATCGCCTACGCTTGGCCTGGCAACGTGCGCGAGCTGCAGAACGTGATCGAGCGGGCCGTCGCGCTGACCACCTATGAGCAGCTGACCCCGCAAGATCTGCCCGAGAAGATTCAGAGACCGCGGCCGCAAGACACCAGCTCCAACGCCGAAGACGTGTTGATCTCGATGGAAGAAGTCGAGCGCCGCCACATTCTGCGCGTGCTCCAGGCGGTGAACGGTCACCGCACCCAGGCCTCCAAGATCTTGGGGCTCGATCGCAAGACGCTGTACCGAAAGCTCGAGCGCTACGGTCAGCCTGAAGAACAGGCCGTCTCATAACCATGCGGTGCTTCAGCCTGTTCGTCGTTTTCTCGGCCCTGCCCGCGTTGGCACAGACCGCTCCCGTTCTCGAGCTGGCGCACCTGCCACCACCCAACGCCGTGGCCGAGCTGGTGTGGGAGCACTCCCCTGACCTGGCCGTCGCCCGCGCCCGGGTCGGCCTGGCCGAGGCCGAGGTCATTCGCGCGAGCGTCTTCACCAACCCGAGCTTCGACTTCGGGTGGACGGGCATCGCCGTGGGAGAGACCAACCCCGCGGGGCTGAGCCTGGCACAGACACCGAGCTACGCCTTCACGCTGAGCCAGACCTTCGAGCTTGGCAAACGCGGGCCCCGTCAGGCGGCGGCCCAGGCCTCGAAGCGCGCCGTCTCATTCGACCTCTGGGAGGCGCTGCGGCAGCGGTTCATCGATGTGCAGATTCGGGTCGCCGAGGTGGCGTCGGCGGAGGTTCGCGTTCAGGCCTTGAGCGACGCCGCCGCTGACGCTTCGAAGCTCTCGGTGCTGCAGCAGGCCCGGGCGAGCAAGGGTGACACGTCGGGGCTCGACTCCGACCGCGCGCGGCTCGAGGAGCAGAAGATCTTGTCGAACCTCGGCGAGGCGACCGAGAACCTGCAGAGCGCGCTGATTGAATGCGCGCATGCCATCGGCATCACCTGTGTGCCGTTCGGCGACCCGATCTCCGCGCAAGACTTTCTCGAGAAGGCCCGATCGATCGAGCCCGCCCTCGAGCTGGCGCTTCGGCCCGACTTGAAGTCGCTCGAAGCCCAGAGTGACGCCGCGGCACAGCTCGCGACCCTGGCTGACCGACGGGCCATCCCCGACCCGACCGTGCGGGTGGGGTATGTGCGCGATCAACTCGTCATCGCGGGCGACCAGCCCAACGCGTTGTTCGTTGGGGTCACCCTGCCCCTGCCGTTCTTCGATCACGGCCAGGCCGACGCAGAGGCCGCGCGGGTTCAAGCCGAGACCGCCGATCGCACGAGGGTGCTGCTCTCTGAGCTGGGTCGGCGCGACATCGATCGCCTCGCCCGGCAGCTCGAACAGGCCAAGAAGCGCCAGGCCACGCTCACGATGCAGACCCTGCCATTGGCTCGTCAGGTCGTCGACTCGCTTCGCAAGACCGTGCTGGTCGGCGGCGCCCCGATTCAAGACCTGCTGCTCGCCCGCCGTACCCTCGAGGAGCTGATCGTCGACTCCGCCGATGTCGATTTGCTGGTCTTTCGCCTCGCGCTCGCGCTCGACCGGGTGACTGGCCGGGGCGCTCCGGTGCCCAAGGCCCTCGAAGCCGCTGTTCGCAATTCTCCTTAATTGATTGCCTTTTTGAAGTTGGAGCTGACCGATGTCTGAAATTCCTGCCTCTGCTGACACCGTCGAAAAGTCGAGCGTCTCTTCAGGCCCGCTGCGCTGGGGGGTGGGCGCTGCGGTGATCGTCGCGTTGGCGATCGCCGCCTACTTCGGGCTCAAAGGCCCAGCGAAGGCTCCAGCCGCCGAGGCGAATGGCGTCAAGGTCGACGGCGAGCTGGTGATCATCGCAAAGGGGGCTCCGCAGTGGCAGTACCTCGAGGTGCTCACCGCTGCGATGGGCACCGCGATCAAGCCGTTGCCGGTGCCAGGCCGGGTCGAGTTCGACGAGAACCGCTCGGCGTCGGTCGGCGTGCCCCTGCCCGGCCGGGTCGAGAACGTACTGGTGCGGTTCGGAGACCGGGTCAAAAAGGGTCAGAAGCTGATCTCGGTGCGCTCGGGGGCGTTCGCAGACCTCGACCGTGAGCTCGCCAGCGCGCGTGAAGGCGTCGAGGTGAAGAAGCGGGTACTCGATCGGTTGACTGACCTGGTGAAGCTGCAGGCCGCTCCTGAGAAAGAGCAGATCGCGGCCGCCGCCGAGCTCAAAGAGGCCGAGCTGCAGCTCAAGGCCGCGCTCGCCAAGCACAGCAGCCTCTCGGTCTCGAGCGATGGCGACAACCTGTTCTGGGTGACCGCTCCGCGCGACGGCACGGTAGTCGAGCATGACGTCTTCGTGAGCCAAGAAGTCGGGCCCGACCGTGAGAAACCCCTGCTGCGCATCTCGAACCTGGGAGAAGTGCTCGTCATCGGCGACGTCGCCGAGCGTGACGCGGGTGACCTGAAGCCTGACCAGGAGGTCGACATCGTCAGCGAGCTGGGCTCGACGGTGAAAAAAGGCGTGATCGAGCGGGTCTCAGAGGTGGTCGACCCGCGGCGGCACACGGTCGAGATTCGCATTCGGGTGCAGAACGAAGATCGGTTCTTGCGCCCCAACGCCTTCGTCGAGGCCACCTTCAGCGTCGACCCCAACGCGAAGTACATCGTGGTGCCGTCAGAGGCGGTGGTAACCGAGGGCGAGCGCGCGATGATCTTCGTTCAGAACGCGAACGGCACGCTGCGGAGAACTCCGGTCAAGCCAGGCCGAGCACGTGATGGCCTGGTCGAAATTCGCAGCGGCCTCGAGCCGGGCACCAAGTTCATCGGCAAGGGCGCGCTGTTGCTGCTCAATCAGGTCGACCTGGCGGCGAACTAAGATCATGGAAAAGCTCGTCTCGTTCTCGCTGCAGAACAAGGGCGCCGTGCTGTTCGTCACGTTGGTGGTGGCGGTGTGGGGGTGGCTTTCGTTTCGAGACCTCACCATCGAGGCTTTTCCTGACCCGACCGATACGCAGGTCAACGTCATCACCCTCTTCGCCGGCCAGCCGTCAGAAGAGGTCGAGCGGCAAATCGGGTTGCCGCTGGAGCGCTCGCTCAACGGCACTCCGGGCCTCAATCGGCTTCGCAACATCTCGCTGTTCGGGCTCTCGTACATCACCCTCACCTTCAACGACGGGGTCGATGTGTTGCAGGCGCGGCAGCAGGTGCTCGAGCGGCTGCGCGACGCTGATTTGCCTGAAGGCGTCACGCCTGAACTGGGCGCGCTGGCGACGCCGATCGGTGAGATCTACCGCTACACGCTGACCGGCGCGGGCGGAGACCCGATGAAGCTGCGCACCCTGCAGGACTGGATCGTGCGACCGATGATCTTGCGCACCAACGGTGTCGCCGACGTCACCGGCTATGGCGGTTTGATCAAAGAAATTCACGTGTTGCCCGACCCGTCGCAATTGGCGGCGTTCGGCCTCACCTTGCAAGACGTCGACACGGCGATTCGCGAAGGCTCGCTCAACGCCAGCGGTGGCACGCTCGAGCGCGGCGCGGAGCAGTTCGTCATTCGATCTGATGGCCTCTTTCACACCCTCGATGACCTGCGCGACGTACGGGTGGCGACGCACGAGGGCACTCCGGTGTTCTTGAAGAACGTGGCGGAGATCACCGAGGGCTGGGCCCCGCGGCAAGGGGTCGTGAACCGGGGCGGCGACACCGATGCGATTCAGGGCATCGTGCTGATGCGCCGAGGCGAGAACCCGTCGGCGGTTCTCGAGCGCATCAAGACCTCGCTCGAGGCCATCAACAAGCGGCTCGAGCCTGAAGGCGTGAAGGTGACTCCGTTTTATGACCGCACCGATCTGGTCAACACCACCTTGACCACTGTCGGGCACAACCTGCTCGAGGGCGCGCTGCTGGTGACCTTCGTGCTGTTCATCTTCTTGCTCGACCTGCGGGCGTCGATCATCGTCGCTTTGCTGATACCGATTTCGCTGCTCTCGTCGTTCATCTACCTGAAGCTGCGGGGCATGTCGGCGAACCTGCTCTCGATGGGCGCGGTCGACTTCGGCGTCATCGTCGACGGCGGCGTGGTGATCATCGAGTCGATTCTCTTTCGGCTCAGCCACGCGCATGATCACGGCTCTCACGCTGAGGGCACCACCATCGAAGAGCGCATTCGCCGCGCGACGGTGAGCGTGGTGCGACCAACGGTGTACTCGCTGCTGATCATCATGGCGGCGTACTTGCCGATCTTCATGCTCGAGCGGGTCGAGGGGCGCATGTTCTCGCCGATGGCCAACACCGTCGTCAGCGCGCTGGTCGGAGCGCTGGTGTTCTCGGTCACCCTGGTGCCGGTGCTCGCCGCGTTGACCTATCGAAAGGCGATCGTTCACAGAGAGTCGCCGGTGCTGAAATTTGCCGCGCGCGGGTACGCCCCTGCCTTGGCCTGGAGCCTCAAGAACCCCGCCATCGTGCTGGGCCTCGCCACGGTCGGGTTGCTCGCCGCGGTGTTCACCGTGCCGAAGCTCGGCAGCGAGTTCTTGCCTGAGCTCAATGAGGGCAGCCTGTACGTGACCATCACCCTGCCCTCGAACATCTCGTTGTCAGAGGGCCGCAAGTTGACGCCGAAGGTCGTGGCATTGCTGCAGGCCGCCCCTGAGGTCGACCAGGTGATGTCGCAGCTGGGCCGCCCCGATGATGGCACCGACCCGTCGCTCAACAACAACCTCGAGATTTTCGTGAAGCTCAAGGCGCCCGAAGAGTGGCCCAAAGACACCCGCTCGCTCAGCGACGTGATCGACCGGCTCGGCAAGCAGCTCGACGGCATACCCGGCATCGAGGTGAACTTCAGCCAGCCAATTCGCGACAACGTCGCCGACAGCATCAGCGGGCAAAAGGGGCAGATCGCGGTGAAGCTCTACGGCGATGACCTGGGGCAGCTGCAGAAGCACGCCGAGAAAGTGAAGGCGATCATCGCGGGCATCGACGGAGTCGCCGACCTGGGCATCGTCAAGAGTGGCGTGGTGCCGCAGATTCAAGTCAGCCCCGACCGGGTCGCGTTGGCGCGGTACGGCATGCCGCTCGGCGAGTTTCAGCACGTGTTTCAGACCGCCATCGGCGGCCGGCCCGTCGGCGAGTTCTGGGAGGGCGAGCGGCGCTTCGACGTGGTGATGCGCCTGCCCCTCTCATCGCGAGACGACGTCGAAAAGATTCGAAAGCTTCGCGTGCCCGTCGAGGGCGGCGTGACGGTGCCGCTCGAAGCGCTGGCCAGGGTCGGCGTGGGCTTCGGCCGGGCGTCGATCAACCGAGAAAACGGCCGGCGCTACATCGGCATTCGCATGAACGTGCGAGGCCGCGACATGGGCAGCTTCGTGAACGACGCTCGCGCGATGGTCGAGGAGAAGGCCCCGTTGCCGCAGGGCATCACCTCTGAGTGGGGCGGCGAGTTCGAGAGCAAAGAACGCGCGATGCACCGCCTGCTGACGGTGGTGCCGGTGGCCCTGCTCTTGACCTTGTTGTTGCTGTTCAAGGCGTACGACTCGTTTCCACGCGCGGTGCTGACGCTGCTGAATGTGCCGTTCGCGTTGATGGGAGGGGTGTTCGGGTTGGCCTTCGCCGGCATGCCGTTGTCAGTGGCAGCCGCGGTCGGGTTCATCGCGCTGATTGGCCAGGCATCGCTCAATGGCGTGCTGGTGATGTCAGCGATTGCCGAACGTCGTAACCGTGGAGAACCCCTTCAAGATTCAATCGTTCACGGGGCGACGGAGCGACTGCGACCGGTGCTGATGACGGCCTCGCTGGCCGCGTTGGGCCTGGTGCCTGCCGCGGTGAGCCGGGGCATCGGCTCGGAGATGCAGAAGCCGCTGGCAGTGGTGATCGTCGCGGGCACCATCTCTGCGTGCGTGCTGACGCTGGTGTTGCTGCCGGTGATGTACCAGCAGTACGAGCGGTTGATGGCTCGGCTGTCACCGGCGGTCGACAAGGCGCGCAACAAACGGCCGCCGCCGGTAGCCCACGCGTAGTGGCCGGGCAGCGCGTGCCGGCCCGCCATGTGGCTACATGAACCTCAAGCAGCACGAACATGAAAATGCCCAGGGCCCCTTGCTCTGGGCCGTACTTTGACCACCCCCGGCATGGAAATG
>JANLPS010000273.1:0-21461 GCA_031367385.1 Archangium sp.
GGCTGTCCCCCCGTTGATGCTGAGCCGGGAAAAGGGGACTGCATACTTTTCCGCGCGACGGTCGAGGCACTCAGCGGAAAAGTAGCCTGTCCCCTTTTCCCTCTTTTCCCTGGCCGTGGCCGAATTGCGGCCAATTTGAACGCACTATTCTCTCCGGGCCCGCAAATGAGACCTGGCTGAGCCACTATTCGGCCACGGCCAGCAATAGAGCGCCCAATTTCACCCCCTCTGCGCCAGTTGGCCGAAAAAATGCCATTCGAGGTCAATGAAAGGCTACCTTTCAGGCCATGCCGACCCAAAACCGATGGCCATTAGACGCGCTGAGGCGAGAAACCGGCCTCAGTCGAGTTGAAATGCGTTCATTCGTGCGCGACGGGCTGCTGCCGCACCCCGGTTTCGGGCCGGGGTCGGGCTATGACCTGACGAATCGCCTGCGGCTCTTGTCGATCGTGAAACTCCGAGAGCAAGGCTTCTCAGGACCGGCGCTCAAATCAAAGCTCGCCGCCGATGACGAGGCGCAGAATCAGCCCAGCATTGAGATCACCGCCCCGAGCTCAGTCTCAACGTGGCTTCACCTCGAGCTCATGCCAGGCGTACAGCTCAACATCGACCTGAGCCGCGCAGATGGTGCGAAGACCGCTGCCATGCTCAAGACGCTGGGGCTCAAGACCACGTGACCCCGATGCCGAATACCTGCCAGAGGTCGACCTCGACGCCCGGCTCGCCTTGATGCAGCCGGCGTACAAGGTCGAGGTGGCTCCATTCTTCCTCGCAGGAGAGTGCGTGGCGACTTGAAATTCAACCGCCTCGCGCTCGAGCGGCTGGCGCAGTCTGGGTGGCGGCTGCCGTCGGCCATGGGGCACCGAAGCCACCGTCGAGCTCGATGGCGTACGCAGAAGGTTCGACTCGAGGCGTTCTCGCGCGCTCGTGCGAGCCGCGTTTAGTCTCTTCGGCTACGCAAGCCGAGACCTACCGCGCTTCGGCTTCCTGCAACCGCTCCCACAGCTGGGGCACCAGGTCTTCAGCCGGCCGCAGCTCGAGAGCCCGCCGAAAGCTGGCCTCCGCGAGGCGTGGTTTGTTCATCGCATCGAGCTGCAGCGAGCCCAACATGAACAAGGCCTCGGCCGCGCGAGGGTCATCGGCGTGGTGCTCTCCAATTTCACCCAGCACAGCGACCACCTGGTCAGTTCGACCTTCTCGAGCCGCATCTTCGACGCCCAGCAGCAGCGTGCCCACCACGTCGATCGCGCCCGGCGACACCGGAGCGCCCCCAGCCGGTCGCGAAGCGGGCACCGTTGGCCGACGCGCGTGCATCAACGGAGTCGACGGCCCCAGAAACGGCTGACACACCACTGGCGCCACCGGAGCGACGCCAACCGCCACCAACAAAGCCGGCGCAGGTGTGCTGCGGGGGTACACCATCACCACGAAGGCCACCAACGCGGCTGCCCCGGCGAACACCAGCCACGGCCGGGCCAACGGGGCGGGCACCCGGCGCTTGATCTGCACCTTCGCCCACACCCGCATCACGCTCGCGTCGACGGGCGGCTCGGCGAGCAGCGTCTTCACCGGGCGCGGGAGCGGATTCACGGCGTCTCCATGGCGACGTGCGCCGAGATGCGTTGCTCGGCCGCCTGCAGGTAGCGCTTGGTCGTCGCCAGGCTCTTGCCCATCACCGCCGCCACGTCGTCGAGCTTTTCACCCTCCACGTACCGCAGCGTCCACGCCAGGCGGTGTGCGACGGGCAGCTGCTGGAGCATCGCATCGAGCACCGCGAGCTCTCCGCGCGCCTCGACGCTCGCGCTGCCCATCGCCTGGTGATGCAGCGGCGCATCGGCCACCGCTTCGAGCCCCACCCACTGCAGCAGCCGCTCTCGGCGGAGGCGCTTGCGGGCCTGGCTCACCACGATGCTCAGCAACCAGGCCCTGAATTGCCCCGGGGTCTTCAGCTGCGCCAAGCGAGCGAAACCAATCACGAAAGAATCTTGTACGACATCTTCAGCGGCGCTGTGACTGCGCATCAACCGCAGGGCAGTGACCAGCACGCCGCCGGCAAAGCGTCGGTACAGCAGGCTTTCGGCCCCGCGGTCACCCCGCAACGCGCGGTTCACCAACGCCTCGGTTGGCAAGCCTTCGGGCAACCTGGTCACCGACGCCGCTGAACCCATCGAAACTCGCACCGTTCACCTGACCCCTGACGTACCGAATTCGGCTCACAGTTGGAAGGTGAGCCGTTGGTACTTACTCCACGGGTCTGTTAACCCAGCGCAACACCGCGCGAATTGAGGGCCGCCACCATGTTGAGTGCTCGTGTGTACGCAAGCTGCGCCGTGGTGCTCCTCGCGTTGCCTGGCTGTGGCCCCCACGCCACGCCCTCTGATGAAGGCCCGGTGGGCGGTGGCGCCTTCCCCGAAGACCGAACGCCGTCGAAGCGCGAGACGCCGATCACCGGAGGCACGCTCTCGATCGTCTCTGACGGTCGCATCGCCATCGCGGCCGACCCCGACCGCGACCTCGTCAATGTCCTGCGCCTCGCCGATGGCAGCTCCATCGCCACCGTCACGCTCCCCTCGGGCAGCCACCCCACCCGCTCGGTCGAAAACGGCGCCGGCAACGTCGACATTCTGCTCCGTGGCACCGGTCAGATCGCCACCATCAACCCCACCACCGGTGCGCTGCTCAACATCGACGGCGTCTGCCCCGAGCCCCGAGGCCTCGCGTGGGACCCGAACAAGAAGGCCACCCTGGTCGCCTGCGCCGGGGGCGAGCTCGTCACCCGCCCGCTGGCTGGCTCGAGCACCACGGTTCGCCCCGGCGGAGAGCTGCGCGATGTGGTGAGCGACGGCCTCGGCGTCAAGCTGAGCACCTTTCGAACCCCCACCCTCACCACCATTGCTTCTGACGGCACCGCGCTGGGCACCACGTCGCCTCCGCGCGTCGAGCTCGGCAAGTCGAACGGCACCCCGGTCGCCTTCGAGCCCAACACCGCGTGGAAGACGCTCTCGACCCCGGGCGGAGACACCGTGATGGTGCACCAGTGGGCTGTGAACACCGACGTCCGCGAGATCGGCAACCTGGCCGGCCCCGCGTTCGTCGCCGAGACCACCACCACGCTCGAGCCGATCATCGCTCCCGGCACGCCGTACTACGGCGCGTACATCTCGGGGTACAACACGGTCACCCACACCATCGAGCGCGAGGTTTGCTCGACCGGCGTGGTTCGCTCGGCCATCACGGTCTTCAATCACGAAGGCACGGTCGTCGGCTCGAAGGAGCTGCTCGGCATCTTGCCGGTCGACGCTGCCATCTCTCCGAATGGCGCCGAGGTGGCGGTCGCGATGGCGGGCAACCACTTGGTCACCCGCGTTCAGCTCTCCCAGATCACCACGGTGGCCGGGTCGGCGTGCGGCCTCGTTCAGCCGCCCGTGCCTGACCCGACGCAGCCGGGCGCAGACCCCATCGGCCAGGTGATCGGCGTCGCCTATTCGCCCGCCGGCACGCTGGTCGCCCAGTCTCGCGAGCCGAATCAGCTCGTCGTGTTCGCGGCTGACAACACGGTCGTCAGGCGCATTGGCCTCGCGGGCCTGTTCAAGGTCACTCCCGGCCACTCGCTCTTTCACACCGCCGCCGCAGCCGTGGCCTGCGCGTCGTGCCACCCTGAAGGGGGCGAAGACGGCAAAGTGTGGAATTTCTTTGGCGAATTGCACCGCACCCAAACCCTGGGTGGGGGCATCGCGAGCACCGCTCCGTACCACTGGCGAGGCACGCTCGACTCGATGGGCCCGCTGTTGGCCGACACCTTCGTCAGCCGCATGGGAGGCACCATGCCCTCAGCGCTCGTTCGCGATGATCTCACCGCGTTTCTCGACGCCCAGCCCGCGCGAAAAGCCCCGGCGCTCGCCCTCGCTGACCCGGCCCGGGTGGCCAAGGGCAAGGCCGTGTTCGCGGCGGCCGCGTGCACTTCGTGTCACGCCGGAGACCACCTGACCGACAACCTCACCGTCGACGTCGGCACCGGGGGCTCGTTTCAAGTGCCTTCGTTGATTGGGGTGGCGGCTCGCGCGCCCTACATGCATTCGGGCTGCGCCCCGACCCTGCGCTCGCGCTTCACCGACTCGGCCTGCGGTGGAGGCGCCACCCACGGCTCCGCCAGCACCCTCGCCCCCGAAGACCTCGACTCGCTGATCGAGTACCTGCAGACGCTGTAAGCACCCTTTGGGTATTGAATCTCCCCACACAGCGGGTCTATGTGGTCGCCGCCGTCAGTGTGCCCCAAGGAGCCTTCAATCGTGCTTATCGGTCTCGTCGTCGTACTCGGTGTTTTGCTCGCAGCGAGCCTCGCGTTCAACTTGGGCCTGGTCGGCCCCAAGGCCGCGGTCTCTGCTTCGTCGAATGTCTCTTCAACTTCGTCATCGGCGCAGGTTCGCCGTGACGACGACGCGGCCACCCGCGCTTCGAAGCTCGAGAATGAGCTCGAGAAGAAGCGGCGTGAGCTCGATGAGGTGAAGAAGGCCCAGGGTGAGCTCAAGACCGAGCTCAAAGACACCAAGAAGAAGCTGCATGACCAGCGCGAGTTCGCCAAGACCGGCGATGACCTCACCAAGGCGCGCATCGAAGTCGAGCGCCAGGCGTCGATTCAGCTCGAGACCACCCGTTCAGAGCTGGCCAATGCGTTGTCTGAGATGCAGCGCCTGCGTGGTGAGCTCGAGGGCAAGGGCCGCAAGAACGCGCCCCGCCCCCTCGCCGTCGAAGCCGCCGCCGCGCCTGCCGCCGATGCGCAGCCGGTGAAGACCGAAGAGCGCCCCCAGGTCGTCGTGCAGCGCGTGATTCGCGAGCTCTCTGACACCGAAAAAGAGAAGATGCTTCGCCTCGAGCAGCAGTCATCGGCCGACAAGAAGAAGGCCATTGAGCTCGCCGCCGAGCTGCGCAACGTGAAGGGCAAGATCGACCGCGAGAAGCGCGAAGCCAAGCGCATCTACGAAGAGGGCCGGTTGGCGCGAGACAAGTTCCGCGCGGTCGAGATTCGGTTGAACCGCACCTTGCTCGAGAACTCGTTGCTCAAGGGCGCGATCGTTGGCCTCGAGCAGAAGACGGGCCTCGTCGCTGAGCACCCGACTCCGACCGGCGAAGAGTTAGCCCAGGCTGAAGCCACGATGAAGGCGAAGCACGCCGCTGAAGACAAGGCGTCTGAAGAGGCGCAGGCCAAGCTCGAAGCGGCCGAGGCCACGGTCGGCGAGATCCCCGCGCCCGTGCCGTCAGCGCCGGTCGCCGCGATCCCCGCTCCGACGCCGAGCGCGTAACGTTTTACCCTCGGGTGGCGCGCACGTACGCCGTGTGCGCCGCCGTGGTCTTCGCGATGTCTTCTGGCAGCGTCAGCTTCGTCGAGACGCCTTCTGCGAGCTCGATGCCGATGGCCGCGTAGAGGTGCTGAACGAAGGCCGAGCAGAACATCGCCCGGTCTCGCTCCAGCCGATGCGGCTCGCTTCGGCGGGCGGGCTTGCGAAGGCTCCAGTACACCGCCAACAGCTCGCGCAGGGAGTACTGCGTGCGGTTCGCCATCAGCTCCAGGCCGAGGGCGAGCACGGTCTTGACCTTCGCGGCGCTCAGCTTGAAATCGAGCACGGCGACGTGCGGGTACTTCTTTTCATCGTCGTACTTGGCGACCCGATTTTCTTGAACACCGAGTTGCACGCGCTCGCGGTGAAAATCGAGATCTGACTCGAGCGCCCAGAAGTGGCCGTCTTCGCGCGGGCCGACCATCACGAAAGCGTGGCTGAAGCGCGACCATTCTCGCTCGGGGTTGAGCTTGCGCTGGGCCCTCCGTATCAACCGGTCGATGGGCAGACCACCGCCCACCAACCCGATGCAGCCGGGCCCTCCGTACTTCTTGAAGAACGCGACGTTGCTCGCCGCTGCGACCTCGATCACGTGAGGTCGTTGAGCCGCTTCTTGGTCAGGTCGAGGTACTCGGGGTTCATGTCGATGCCGACGAAGCGGCGGCCTTTGCCGACCGCGGCGACGCCCGTCGTGCCTGAGCCGCAGAACGGGTCGAGCACCACCGCGTCTTCGTCGGTGCAGGCCTCGACCACGCGCTCGAGAAGGGCGACCGGCTTCTGCGTCGGGTGGCGACCGTGCGCCTTTTCGGACTTCTTGGGCGTCGTCATCGACCAGATGCGGCCCTGGCCATCGGCGTTGAGCTCTTCATCACCGGTCTTCGGCAGCGCCCAGACATCGCGCATCTGCTTGCCGCCGTTCTCCTGCTTCATCGCCTTGTAATTGAAGGTGTGCTGGAGCTTGCCCTTCTGCCCCGGCGACGCCCAGATCAAGAACTCGGTCGAGTGCGTGAAGTAACGGCACGACAGGTTCGGCGACGCGTTGGGCTTGTACCAGCTCACCGTGTTCAAGAGTTTCATACCCAGGCGCTGCATCGCGAACCCGACCGAGAAGATCACATGCTGCGTACCCGACACCCACATCGTGCCAGTGGGCTTGAGCACGCGCTGACAGGCTTTGAGCCACGCGGTGGTGAACTCGTGATCGGCCTCGACGCCTTGCGACGCGTCCCAGTCGCCCTTTTTCACGGCCACCCGCTTGCCGCCAGAGCAGGTCGAGCCGCCGTTCGACAAGAAGTAGGGAGGGTCAGCGAAGATCAAATCGAAGGTCTGCTCTTCGAACGACTCGAGCAACGCCAGAGAGTCGCCGCGGTACAGCACGTAGTCTTTCGAGCGAGCGTGAACGTGGTGTGACAGCTGTGCCGTCGCGCGCATTGGCGCAGTTGAAAGTGAAGCCAGCGACATCTCGCCTCCGATTGAAGAGTGAAGTGGCCATGGGGCTACAGGCCTGAACATCACGCTACGTGAGCGATCAGATCGCGCTAGTTTTTGGCGGCCGTTTTCTTTCGCGCGATGAAGAAATCACTCGTCACCACCTCGGCGACGACTGAATTCTCGTCGGCGGGCTCGGTGCTCTGAAGGCCCAGCGCCTCTTGCAGCTCTTCGCGCGTCTTGAGCGCGGCCGCCGCGGGCCCGAGTCGTTCTCGCGCCAGTGTCAACAGCTCGCGATAGGTCAATGCTTTTGAGCTGGGCACAAGAACGACTTCGCATTGACCGTGGGCACGGTCAACGTGCCATGCTTCTCGGCTCCAGTGAGCGAACAGCCACGAGTGCTTTTCTGCTGCTTCGACGTCGTGCCGGGCCCTCACGCCCAGTCACGTCGGTTGACGGAGTACATCAAAGGCCTGGGTGACCGTTTTCAAGTGGTGGTGCTCTCGGTCAAGACCGCCGACAACTCGCACATTCAGCGCTACCACGGGGCCCGCCTGCTGCGCGTGCCGGTGGGCTCGGGTGACTTGCCAGACCGGGTGCAGGCCTTCGACCGCGCGGTGCGCCGCCAGCTCGAGAGCGAAGAGTACCTGCTGGTGCACTTCTTCGACCCCTTCGGCGGCTACGCGCTGTGTGAGCGGCGCGCTGAGCTCGGGTACCGGGTCATCTACGACGCGTGCACGTTTCCGTCGGTTGAGATGCCGCTGGCGTCTCCTGAGATCGACTCAGACCGTAAGTTCATCGCCCGCATGCGCCGCCAGGAGCTGTTCTGCCTGATGAACGCTGACTCGGTGGTGGTCGGCAGTGAGATCGCCAAGAGCTACGTCACCGACCTGGGGGTGCCCGCGCCGAGGGTGACGATCTTGCGGGCGCCGGTCGATTTGACGCCGTTCACGCCCGAGGTGATGGGCCGGCCCGACAGCATGCCGATGCGCCTGATTCACCTCGGCAGTGAAAACCCGTGGACGGGGCTCTCGACGCTGGTCGAGGCGATGAGCCTGATCGCAAAAGCCAGCGCGCACCTGTCGATCATCGGGCCCAAGCACGCCGAGCAGCACGCCAAGCTGGTCGATCAGATCGCCGCCCTCAAGCTCGAGAAGCAGGTCGAATTTCAGGAGCCCATCGCCCACGACGACATTCACAAGGTGCTCGCGACCACCGACGTCGGCCTGGTCACGATGAGCGCGGTCGACCGAAACCGGTCTCCGGGAGGGCCCTTGGCGCGGCTCGGTGAATACCTCGCTGCGGGCCGGCCGGTGATCGCCGCCGACCTGCCTCTGGCGCGCGAGCTGGTGCCCGCTGAGGCCGCGATCTTCTACCCACCAGACGACGCTACGGCGCTCGCCACGGCGATGACCGAGTTGGCCAACGACCCCGGCCGTCGCTTGGCCATGGGGGCCGCGGCTCGCATCGCCGCCCAGGCGTGGGACGCGTCGAGCACCCGCGGCTCGTTGCTCGATCTCTATTCGACGTTGGCGGGGCCGGTGGCAGCTCCGAGCTCCGACGACGAGGCCGCCAAGGTGCCCAGCGGCGGCGGAGAACAGATCAGCGACGCCGTGACTCAGCTCGGGGCCAGGCCCTTCACCGGAGACGACTCGGGCAAGAGCGCAGACCCCGGGGCCAATCGGGTGAAGACCGACCCGGCGATCGCCCTGCTCGAGGGAGCGACCGACCCTCAGAGCGTCGGGGGCCGGCCTCCCGTGATGGGTACGCTGCTCAACGACGAGCCTCCGGTGGTGGTCGGCGAGATGCTGCCCGCGACCCGCGAGGCCCGTGCTGAGCTCGCGCTCAACGCCGTCACTGATCTCGAGAAGCAAGAACAACCGGTCGTGATGGGCCAGCCGGTGTGGCTCAATGAACCTGGCCAAGAAGGCGCGCTCGAGTCTGTGCCCTGGGTCGATGCGCCGTCGCCCTTGCCCGACACCGCGCAGAGCCTGGTGCGCACGCCCGGTGAGCCAGACCGGTTGTACCCCTTCACGCCGGGCGACGGGTCGCCGTCGATTTCTCGGAGCACGGTGCCGACGGGTGAGGCAACGCCAAAGGCTCCGATGCCGGCCCATGTTGCACGGAGTCAACACGTACCGTCGCTCGAGGAGTCGAGCGTGATCGTCGATGACACGCTCTTTGATGCGGGCGCCGGGCAGGCACAACGACACTTCGAGCTGGCTGATGATGAATCGAAGACGCCCACCCGCAACGCGCGGGAGGACGGCTTCTCGGCGCCGACGCCGTTGCAGGTCGAGGCCCTTCGCGAGACCGCGCCCCCCGTCAGTGACGAGCTGCAGACGGGGCCGCGGCCGGGCCGCATGAGCGACTCGGCGCCCGGTGCACCGTCGATTGAGACGACCGTCTCCGATGCAGCGGCGGGGTCAACGAAGCCTGCCCCCGCGCTCACGTTCTCGGCGGCCGCCGACGAGCCCCCGACCGCGACGGAGCACACCCCGACTCGCACCGACCCCGATCACACCCCGGTGCCGGCAGACGCCGCCGAGCGCAAGCGCACCGCAACGACCGACCCCGATCGCCCGGTTCTCCAGGGCCCGCGATCTCCCGCACACGGGGTTCGAAAAGCCACGCCAGCGCTCGGCTCTCCGAGGGCGCGCCATTCTCCCGCGCGAGGGGTTCGGGCCGCGACGGCGGCGGCCCCACCCGAAGCGTCGCCAGCCGCGCTCCCGCCTCGAAGCTCACGTGAGGCAGAAGCGCTGATTCGCCAGCCGGGCGCGCAGGTTGGCCTGGGCCGCCAGACAGCCTCAGAGGCGCCGCCCACGTCGACCCTTCAGCTCTCGTCGAGCACGCGGTTGGGCCCAGGCCCGTCTTCGAGCCCCAGCGGGGTGAGCGCCTCACCCTCACCCACCTTCGCTGGGCAACCGGGCTTCGCAGGCCAGCCTGGCTTCGCCGATCAACCCGGCTTTGGGCAGGCCAGCACCCCCTCGTCGGTTCGCACCTCACCCTCGGGTCTGCGCCCGCTGCCCGCGCCCCCGCCGAGCGCCCAGCCGCTCGCCAAGCTCGGCGCGGCGCCGCCAACGCTGCCCTCCACCCGCGTCGCGCCCCCCTCGTTGCCACTGCGGTCGTCGCCGTCTTCGGTCTTCTCGGCCGTGCCTCCGCGCTCTTCTGACTCGGGCATTCTCGCGGCGCCTGCCAATGCGCTCTCCGGCTACCCGCTCCCGCCGATCAGCGCGCCGCCGAGGCCGTATGCGGGCCACCCGTCTCCGCCTCCGCTGCCTCAGAAGAAGCCGAAACCAGCCCCGCCGCCGGTCAAAGAAGAGATCGAAGAGGTCTTCAGCGACGACGTGATCTCGCTCACCGATGAGCCCTTCGAGGCGGAGGGCGCGAGCAATGACGAGGTCATGGAGGCTGACGGTCTGAGTGTTGAACCTACCCCTGACGAGGTCTCCCTACCTCCGTCGGCGCTCGACCCGTGGCTGGCGCAATTGGTTCACGGCTACTGCCCGCCCGAATCGCAGCTGTTCGCGCGTCACGTGCCACCCACCACGATGCCGGGTCGCGATTGAGAAACGGCCTCGAAAAATGCTGGTTTGCTTGAGCCGGTGAGAGCAGACTTCGCCCTCATTTTTCGCTTCGATTCGAGACCCAATGGAACGCCGCGTCCTCATCGTTGAAAGCCAAAACGACTTCGCTCTGACCATGGCGTCGGTGCTCAAGAATGCCGGGTATTCGACCACCATGGCGTCGAACTCCGGTGACGCCCAGCGTGAGCTCGAGAACCGCCGCCCAGACTTCGTGGTGCTGCGGGCCGAGTTGCCCGACCAGAGCGGGTTCGTGCTCTGCGGCACCATTCGCAAGGGCAAGTTCGGCCCGAATTTGCCGGTGATCTTGCTGTCGTCTGACGTCGGCCCCGAGGCGCTCGAGCAGCACGCCGCCTCGCCCAACGCCGCCAGTGCGTACCTCGCCATCCCTTTCGAAATGGGAGAGCTGACCCGCTTGAGCCATACCATCGCGCCCCCCGGCGCCGCCCCGACCGCGGCCCCGCTCCAGGAGCTGCCCACCGAAGACGACGTCGAGCTCTCACTCGACAACGCGCTCAGCGGAGAGCACCCGGTTCAAAACGAAGCGCCCGCGCCCATCGTGCCGCCGCCCCTGCGCACGACGGCGGGTGGCCCTCCGCGGCTGCCCCGGCGTGAACGTCGCAGCGCGCTGACAGACGAAGACAAGGCGTTTCTCGATCGCGCCTTCGCGTCGATCGCCGACCGCAAAGCCGAGCTGCTCGCCGAGTCGAAAGAAGTACGCCGCTCGACGCCCAGGCGCGACCTGATGGGCACGCCCGAAGCGAAGATTCAGATCTTGCGCGACGAGCTGAAGATTCGAGAAGCACAGATCGCCCGCATTTCCGAGATATGGAACGTGCGGGAGCGCGAGCTGCTCACCGTCGAAGATCGGGTACAGGAGAAAGACGTCGAGATTCAGGGCCTGAAGATGGGCCTCGATGACTTCACCCGGCGCCTCAACGACTCGCAGAACACGATGGTCGAGAAAGAACGCGAGCACGGCCGGCAGATCGAAGACCTGCTGCTGCAGAAGTTCATCGGCGAGAAAGAAGTCATCGAAGTCGTCTCGGCCAAAGAGAAAGACATCAACGGCCTGCGGCGTGAAATCAGCGCCAAAGACGAAGAGCTCGCCCGCCGCGCGGTCGAGATCGACCAGCACCGAAAAGAATTCGAGCAGCTCGAGAAAGACTACAACCTCGCCACCCTCGAGTTCGAGGTCAAAGAGAAGCAGCTGACCGACACGGCCGCCAACCAGGCCGCCGAGCTCGTCGAATTTCGAAGCAACGTCGAGGGGTTGCACGCGCGCCATGAGAACACCACGGCCGAGCGCGACGCCAAGTACTCCGACTACGAGGGCCAGCTCAAAGGGCTGACCGAGACCCTTCAGCAGACCCAGGCCGAGCGCGACGCGAAGGTCGGTGAGCTCGAGAGCCACCTGCGCCTGGCGACCGAGCGCGGCGACCGCGGAGAAGCCGAGACCGCGCGCCTCGAAGCCGAGCTGAGCGACGCGAAGACCCGCTCGGCCGAAAAGATCGGCGAGCTCGAGGGCGAAATCGCGACCTTGAACGCCCGTCACGAGACGCTGGCGACCGAGAAGCTCGAGGTCGAGCAGGCGCTGACCGAGAAGCTCCAAGACCGCGATACGCGAATTGGCAGCCTCGAGGCCGAGCTGGCCGACACCGTCGAGCGCAAAGATCGCACCGAAGCCGACCTCCAGTCGCAGATTCAAGAGAAGCTCGAGAAGATCGGCGAGCTCGAGGGCGAGGTTGAAGCCGTCAAGAGCGCGATGGCCGACCGTGAAGACGAGCTGACCGCTGAGATTGGCGAGCTCGGGGCCGCGAAGAACCAGCTCGAAGAGAACCTCGCCGCCGCCCAGCAAGAGGCCGCGAACACCAATCAAGAGAACGCGCAGAAGATCTCAGAGCTCGAGGGCACCAACCAGGCGCGGCAGCAGACGATCGACCAGCTCAACGCCGAGATATCAGATCGTGACGCCACGATTCTCGACGTCGAGAGCAAGCTGGGCACCGCCAACCAGACCATCGCCGACCGCGACGGCGAGGTGGCCGCGCTCAAGCAGACCATCGACGAGCGCCACACCGAGATCGACAACCTCGAGACCACCGTCGCCAACCGCGACGCCGATAACGCCAAGCTGTCGGCCACCCTCGAGCAGACCAAGCAGACGCTCGCCGCCACCCAGCAGGGGCTGGCCGAGTCGCAGTCGGCGTACGAAGACAAAGCCGCCGAGCAGGCCGAGACCGTCGAGGCGCTCAATCGAACCCAACTCGAGCTCTCGCAGGTTCGCCAAGAACGCGACGAGCGCACCGGCGAGCTCAGCTCGGCCCGCAACGAGATTCAGCGCGTCACCGGCCTGCTGCGACAGACCGAGAGCGCCAAGGTCGCCCAAGAAGAGAGCCTCTCGAGCGAGATCGCCCAGTTGCGCACCTCGCTCTCTGAGGTCTCGGGCAACTACGAGGCCCTGACCAGCGAGCACAGCACGCTGCAGGCCGAGAACAACGAGACCACCACCGAGCGCGACACCCTTCGCGAGAAGCTCGACGAGACCACCGACCTGCTCAGCCGCACGCGGGTCACGCTCGACGAGACCACCAAGTCGCTCGACATGGAGAAGCGGGCCCACGCCGATACCCAGTCGCACTACGAGCAGCGCACCGCCGCGCTCGAGAACGATCTGGCCAACACCCGCGAGCAGGCGCAAGACCTCACCGAGCAGCTCGCCTCGACCAAGCAAGACCTGGGGCAGCGGGTCTCCGAAGCGACCCAGCTCAACGCGCAGCTGGCTACGCTGCAAGACTCGCAGGGCCACCTCGAAGAGCGGCTGCACACCATCACCGACGAGTCGGCGCGCCGTGAAGAGCTGCTGCAGAACGACCTGGCCAAGAAGTCGAACGAGCTGGCCGACACCCTGCGCAAGCTGACCACGATGCAGCAGGACAAGACGCGTCAGACCGACGTGCTGACCCGCGACGTCAACCAGAAGAACGAGCTCATCAAGGGCCTCGAGCTCAAGCTCAAGACGCTCTTCGACGACGCGAAGAAGAAGACCGACGAGCTCAACGCGCGAGGCACCGCGCTGACGGCCGAGCTCGAAGGGGCGAAGAAGCAGGTGCTCGAAAAGGCGGCGGCGCTCGAGAAGGCAGCCGAAGTGCAGCACTCGCTCACCGCCGAACGAGACCAGATTCGCGCTCAGGCGCAGTCGGGGCTGCAGCAGGCCAACGCTCGCATTCAAGAGGCCAACAACGCGATCGCTCAAGAACGGGCGAGCGCCAAGAAGAGCGCTGATGATCTCGCCGCGCGCCTGCAACGGGCCGAAGCGCGCATCGCCCAGGTGCAGCAGGAGTCGCAGACCAAGGGCCAGGAGATGGAGAACCGCCTGAAAGAGGCGCAGAACCAGCTCGCCACCCGTCAACGCCGCGTCTCCGAGCTCGAGCAGTCGATGGAGGGCGCGAACGCCACCCGCACCCGCGCCGAGAAGGAGTTTCAGGCGAAGGCTGCCGCGGCCGAGCAGAAGGCCAACGAGGCCGCCGCGAAGATGCAGAGCGTCGCCGCCGAGCGAAAGGCGCTCGAAGGCAAGCACCTCAAAGACCTCGAAGAGGCGTTGGCCAAGCACAAGGCCGAAATCGAGCGCCGAGAGACGATCAAGGCGACCGAGGTCAAGCGGCTCCAAGACGCGGTGCAAGAAAAGTCGAAGCAGCTCAAGGTCGTCGAGCTCGAGCTGGCTCGGTACAAGAACAAGCCAGCCGGGTCGGCACCCGTGGCGGCCAGGCCTTCGGGCGTGGTCAGCACCACGACGCAGCCCGCGATACCTCGAGTTGGCGCGTCGTCGTCTGGGTCGGGCATCAGCACCGCCGCGATGAGCACGTCGCTGATCGAGTCGTCACTGCTGGGAGAAGAAGAGGAAGAAGCGACGCGGGTCACCGTGTTGCCCAACGATGCGCCGACCAAGCCTGGCGCGAGACCCCCGCCTGCGGCGCCCCCGCAACGACCTCCGTCGGCGGCGGCAAAACCGGCCGTCAGCGCGGCCCCGGCTCGCAAGCCTCCGACGTCTGAGAACGAGCGAACGGTCATACCCCCTGGCAGCAACAACCAGCTGCCGGCCAAGCCCAAGGGCGAAGAAGAGACCGACTTCACCTCGATCATCGACGGCCTCGGCGACTAGGGGTTGGTGGTGGTCGCGGGCCCACGATGGGGTGTTCTCCAGGCCAACTTGAGGTAAGGGCACCCGACGTTTCGCTCATCGGGAGTGCCTTCGATGCACAAGCTCGTCGTTCTCACTGCAATCATTGGGCTTTTGGGTGCGGCGTGTAAGCCCACGACCTCGGGTTCTTCAGGCGATGACGGCGGCGCGGCGTGCCCCAAAGATCAGAAGCTCGTCAACGGCGAGTGCCGTTTCGTCTGCGGCCGCGATGGTGACTGCGCGGCAGGTCAGCGCTGCAACCTGTTGGTCGGCCAGTGCGAGCCCAAGCCCGCCGCCACCGACGCCGGCGCCCCCGTCGCCCGGTGCACCAATGGCGCGGTTCGCTGCAGCACCGACAATAAGTCGATTCAGCGCTGCCAACCCGACGGCACCTTCGTGCTCGACAGCACCTGCCCGACCCCGAACGGCTTCTGCGAAAACGGCCAATGCCTCGCCTGCCGCCCCGGCGCGACGGCCTGTACTTCGAGCTCGACGGTCGACGTGTGCGACGAGCTGGGCAAGGCGTTTCACTCGGTCACCTGCGTGAGCGGCGCCACCTGCGCGAACAACGAGTGCCAGGCCTGCACCACAGGCGCGAAGCGGTGCAGCACCGATGGCAAGTCGTTGCAAGAATGTCAGCGGCAAGCCAACCCGGCATCGTCGACCGCGTGGGTGAACGCCGGCGATAACTTCGACGGCGCGTGCGTCACCCAGCAGTGCGTGACCGCTGGCTCGAGCGCCGCGTGCAAACCCCCAGCGTGCGTGCCTGGCGCGACGCAGTGCAAGAACGCCCAGACCCAGCAGCTGTGCAACGCGGTCGGGAGCTACGACGAGACCGTCTGCAGCACCCTGCCCGGCGCCGGCCCGACCTCCGAATGCATTGGTGGAGCCTGTGTCGATGAGTGTGCCGACGCAGTGAAGGCCAAGAGCTACTTCGGCTGCGAATACTGGGCCGCCAACCTCGACAACTCGGTCGATGCCCTCTTCAAGGCCAAGACCGCCTCGGGTCAGGGCATGGTCGACTCAGACTACGTCTTCGTGGTGACCAACCAATCGACGAGCCCGGCCACGGTCACTGTGCAGCGATTCGTCGGCACCGCCATCGTCACGGTCAAGACGGTGACCGTGCCAGGCCGAACCGACGCCGCAACCAAGGGCCTCGTGAAGATACCGGTGCCCTGGCAGTCGCAGACCAGCGCCGCGGTACCCGTGGCCACCGGCGTCACCGGGCGCGCGCGCTTCGCGTACCACTTGGTCTCGACCAAGCCGATTACCGTCTATCAATTCAACCCCATCGACGCCGTTAAACTGACCAAGTCGTGCTCGGCTGCTCCCGGTCAACTCGACTGCAGTTGCAATGAGTTCGCAGGCTACCCAGGTAACCTCCAGTGCAGCTTTGGAGGACCCCTCGTCTCCAACGTCAGCACCGTGGGGACCTGCACCAGCACCCCCACCGGCAACAAGTGCGGCTACAACACCTTCAGCAACGACGCGTCACTGCTGTTGCCCGCGCACATTTTGGGCCTGAGCCACGTCGCGCTCGCGCCCGGCTCGGCGGTGGGCAAGAACGGCAGCACGCGAACCGTGTACGGAGGTCAGGTGGCGATCGTCGCGACCGCCGACAACACCACTGTCACGGTCAAGGCCTCTGGGCCTATCGCCGCCGGCACCGACATCGCCGCGATGGCGCAAGGTGAGTCGCGCGACTTCGTGCTCAACAGCTACGAGGTGTTGCAATTGACCTCTGGTGACGGCGCCGACATCGAGTGCGCCAACCCCTTCTGCCGCATCGCCAGCGACCTCACCGGCACCATCGTCATCAGCGACAAGCCGGTCGCCGTCTTCGGTGGGCACCCCTGCGCGCAGGTGCCCTACGACAAGTTCGCCTGCGATCACGTCGAAGAGCAACTCTTTCCCTTCGAGACGTGGGGCAAGAGCTTCGCGATGGTGCCGTCAGCACCCATTCTGCTCTCTAACGGCAACCAGTCGGGCACCCCTCCCAGCTATTACAAGGTGGTCGCTGGGTGCCCGCTCTCGAAGTGCCCGAACGGCACCTTGTTGACGCTGAACCCGGCCCCTTCGGCTAGCGACGTGCTGGCTCCGCTGGGGTGCACAGCGGGCACCAGCCTGCAGGCGAACAACTGCCGTCTCTCGGGCGCCTCGTTCGTCGAGTTTCGAGCCAGCCGGGCCTTCACCCTCGTCGCCGATCAACCCATCTCGGTCGCTCAGTTCTTGACCGGCGAAGAGGCCACCAGCTCGAGCGCCGTCGAGGGTGACCCGTCGATGATTCTGCTGCCACCGGTTGAGCAGTGGCGCTCGCGGTACACGGTCTTGGCCGCCACCGGTTTGGCTCACAATTTCTTAGGGTTGGCGATCGACTCGTCGCGCGTCTCGGCGGTGTTGGTCGATGGCGTGGCGATCAGTGGCTTTCAGGCGATTACCGGCTCGACCTACCAGTTCAAGAACCACCCGGTCAGCACCGGCACCCACACCATTCAGGTCAACGCCGCGGCCGGGCAGTCGACCCTGCCAGGCGCTGGCGTGACCATCTACGGGTACGACAGCTACGTGAGCTACGGGTACACCGGTGGGCTCGACCTGAGCACCCTGGTCACCGGCACCAACCCCGGCGGGTGACCCACAGGGTCGGTTTCAGTCTCAGCGGATCACGGCGCGCGCTTCGCGCCAGATCTCAGGCCAGCGAATCGTCGCAAAGGCCCGCGCCAAGCGGTGACCGCTGGTGCCCTGCTCGCGACGCATGCCCTCGGCCAGCACACGCGCGACGATGAACAGGGCCAGAAGCACCAGGCCTCCGGGCACCAGCATCATCAACATCACTCCGAGTGCGCGAACCATGGTGGGCATGACGGGTCATTCACTTTGCACCTGACATGCCGAGTGCACAGGCGCCGGGCCTCCCAGTGAAGCGCAGCTTCAGAGCGGCCACCGCGGTGGGGTCACCGCGCTCCAGCCGTGTCACCGCCGCCATACCCGTCACAGGTTTTCAATCGAGATGAACACGGCGCTTAGGGTACAAGCGGTGCCGATGAGCTCGTCTTTCTCAGGAGTCGAGGATGCCTCGCAGCGACTCGAGGCCGTTGGCTACTTGCCCTCGCGCGAGACCGCGACCTCGGCCTTCTTGATGGACCGGCTGGAAAAACCGGTGCTGATTGAAGGCCCCGCCGGGGTCGGCAAGACCGAGTTCGCCCGCGCCCTGGCCCAATCGCTCGGCCGCGAGCTCATTCGGTTGCAGTGCTACGAGGGGCTCGACGAGGCCAAGGCCCTCTACGAGTGGGAGTACGCCAAGCAGCTGCTCTACACCCAGCTGCTCAAAGACAAGATCGGCGAGCTGATGGCCGGCGCCGGGTCGATTCGCGAGGCGGCTGACCGGGTCGCGGCGTCTGACGCGGTGTTCTTTTCAGAGCGGTTCTTGCTGCCCCGGCCGATCTTGCAGTCGCTGGTGAGCGAGAAGCCGGTGGTGCTGCTGGTCGACGAGATCGACAAGGCCGACCCTGAATTCGAGGCTTTTCTGCTCGAGGTGTTGGCCGACAACGCTGTCACGGTGCCCGAGCTGGGTACCATTCGCGCCAAGCACATACCCCGGGTGGTGCTGACCTCGAACACCGCCCGCGAACTCAGCGACGCGCTCAAGCGCCGGTGCCTGCACCTCCACATCGATTACCCCACCCGAGAGCGCGAGCTGGCCATCGTTCGCCGACGCCTGCCCGACGTGCCTCTCAAGCTGGCCGAAGCGGTCGTGACGGCGGTCGCGAAGCTGCGCGATCTCGAGCTGAAAAAAGCGCCGTCGATCTCAGAGACCCTCGATTGGGCCCAGGCCTTGGTGCTGCTCAACGCCGACACCCTCTCGCCCCAACTGGTCTCGCAGACCTTGAACCTGGTGCTCAAGTACGAGAGCGACATCGAGAAGGCCAAGGGGCAGGTTCACGCGCTGGCGCAGACCGAGCCGTAGCGCTCACTCCTCGGCGGGAGTCGCCTCGACCTTGTCGAACCAGCCCTTGTAGCCAATCTTCACCGACGACTCGGGAAACGTGCCGCCACGCTTGCGGTCGACCACGTACAGCTTGCCGTCTTTTCTACCCACAAGGTAGGCGCTCTTCTCACCCTCGGCGAGACCCTTCTCCTGCACTTGAAAATTGTCTTCGCTGGTCTCGACGACCACGGTACCGAGTGCTGAGGGCGTGACCGCGGTGATCGTGAACTCCTTGAGCCACGATTCGACTTTCTCTTGGTACCAGGGCGCCATTGGGTGATCTTCTTTGCCCAGTCGCTTCTTGCGTTCGGCGATGGCCTCGAGGGTCTTGGGGTGCAGCAGCTTCTTCGCGTCGGCCCACTTCTTGGCTTTGACGGCGGTGAGGTACTTCGACACCAGGTCGCGGGCTGCCTTTTCATCGGGGGTCTGCGCTTCTTGGGCGTGCGCGACGGTGCCGGCGGTTACCAGGGCGATGAGCATCGACTGCAGCCAGAGTTTGAGCATCGCGGTCATCTATGACAAACGCTTTGACCGCGAAACAACTGGTCTTTAAGGTGCCCAAGCGATGGATTCGACTGTAACCCCCCTGACGCCGTATTTGCCGCTCGCGCTGGTGTTGCTGGTCGCGGGCATCATGGCGTTCGCGATACCCCTGCTGGCCGGGGCGCTCGGCCCGAAGACGATGACCCAGGTCAAGTCTGAGGCCTTCGAAGGCGGTAACGCCCCGCTGGGCTCGGCTCGCCAGCGCTTCGCGGTGAAGTTCTACGTGGTCGCCCTGCTGTTCATCGTGTTCGACGTTGAAGCCGTCTTTCTCTACCCGTGGGCGGTCAACTTCAAAGCACTCGGGTGGTTCGGCTACATGACGATGTTGGCCTTCGCTTCAACGTTGGTCATGGCCCTGGTGTACATCTGGAAAAAGGGCGCGCTGGACTGGGAGAGCTAAAAAAAATGGCTGACGAACTCGACTTCGCACCTGCGATCACCACCCGCCGCGACGACGCGCTGGGGTATTTTCAGAAGATCGTCTCGAAGGGCCTGGGCTGGGCGCGAAAGTACTCGCTGTTCACCTACCCCTTCGCCACTGCCTGCTGCGGCATGGAGTACATGTCGGTGGCCGCCGGCCGCTACGACATCGCCCGCTTCGGCGCCGAGTTTCCCCGCTTCTCGCCGCGCCAGGCCGACATGCTGATGGTGGTGGGTACGATCAACATCAAGCAGGCTCCGATCTTGAAGCGTGTGTACGAGCAGATGACCGAGCCCAAGTGGGTGGTCAGCTTCGGCGTGTGCGCGTCATCGGGCGGCTTCTACGACAACTACGCGGTGCTTCAGGGCATCGACCGCATCATTCCCGTCGACGTCTACATACCCGGGTGCCCGCCGCGGCCTGAGCAGGTGCTCGACGGGCTGATGTTGCTGCAAGACAAGATCGCGACCCAGCATCACGGCTTGGGCAACAAGCAGAAGATCACCGAGCGACCTGGCTACCGCGACCTGGCTGCCAAGTAACTGCAGCACGAGCGCTCGCGCCACGAACCCTACGCTCGGAAGAGGTTGCGAGGGCGAGAGAGTCGGGCGATTGAATCAGCGGGTGCGACTCACGTGATCTTGAGACTTCTCGCAGGCCTCGTCGGCGTGTTCGGTGCACTCTCCGTGCTCTGGGGCGTCGGGTACTCGCTGATCTCTCTGCTCATCATGGGGGCAGAAGGTGCGACGAGAAACGGCCTGAGCCACTTCTTCGGCACGCGCGTTGGGGTCGGCGTGATTGCGTCGGCGTTCGCTGTCTTCCTCTGGCACCTAAGTTCGAAATCAGCCGCGAAACCCGACTGAAGCTCATGACCAATCTTCCCACGACAGGTGTTCGACCCGGCCGAGGTGGCGGTGGTTCGCGGTGACCAGCGTCGCGTCAAGGGCAACCGCATGTGCCGCAATCGCCGCATCGAAGTCTTCGATTCGGGCACCTCGGCGCTCGAGAATGGCTTTGATTGAGCCGAACTTGAGGCTGACATCGAGCGACCAGCTGACCGACGCCAAGCGACCCCGAAGCAACTCGAACCGAGCCTGAAGCCGCTGTCGCTTTCTCGAAGCAGGGAGCCGCTCGATCCCGTAGGCAATCTCAGCCCAAACTGGCTGGGGCACGCCCACGTCGTCGGCACGCTGGCGCTCGAGGCGGGCAATGACCGCCGCGTCGCCGCGCATCAGCGCAGCGACCGCGTTGGTATCGAGAAGGTATTTCACAGCTCGGGTGCTGGCTTTCGCGAGCGGCGTCGCGCGAGGTGCTTCACCATCGAATCGACGGCGTGCACCTCTTCGTCTGAGACATCGCGAAGTGCGTCGATGAACCCCTCGGGCCACCCACCCTGCCGCTGCAGATCTTGCTCGAGGGTTTCGCAGATATAGCGACTGCGGGTGAGCCCCAACCGTCTCGCCCGGAGATCGACGCGCTGCAAGACTTGCGCAGGCAAGTGAATGGTGATCGCCATTGAGCGAATATAGATATATTCGCTCAAGTCAGTCAAGACCAAGAAGAAGACCTCTCGCCGCGAGGGGGCGCACGATCTACCCCCCGCTCGGGTCAGCCCTACAAACGAAAATCTCAAACCGGTCGCTCACCCTCTTTCGTCACTTGTCAGACCCCTGTGGTACCCCTTGCGCTTCACGGTGCAAAGGGGTGGGTCATGGGCGAGGTGAGTGGCGCGGTTGACCGCAAAGAGTCAATCAGCACGCTGTGGGCAGAGGTGTGGCGGCAACCCTGGGCGATGCAAGTTCGCCTGGTCATGGGTGATGCCCTTCAAGAGTCGGGCGACGCACATGGAGAGCTGATCGCGGTGCAGCTGGCGCTCGAGCGGCTGCCTGACGATGACGATACCGGGGGCGATACGCGAGAGCTTCGTGACGCGCTCGAGGTTCGGCAGACGCAGCTCTTCAAGCAGTTGCGGGCCCGG
>JANLPS010000299.1:0-12556 GCA_031367385.1 Archangium sp.
TCTTGCGAAACTGGAGGTTGCCCCAGGGGTCTGCCTTCCACGCGCGGACGATGGCGAAGTCGGCCTTCAGCGGGGTCTCGAGCACGTACTCGTGCCCGTCGATGACCTTGATCTCCTTGCCCTTCGCGACCTCGGTGCCGACGCCGGTGCGCACGTAGAAGCCGCCGATGCCCGCCCCACCCGCTCGAATTCGCTCGGCCAGCGTGCCCTGGGGGTTGAGCTCGACCTGCAGCTCGCCCGATAAGAACTGGCGCTCGAACTCTTTGTTCTCGCCGACGTAGCTCGAGACCATCTTGGCGACCTGCTTGTTCTTGAGCAGCACGCCCAGGCCAAGCTCGGTGGTGCCGCAGTTGTTCGAGATGATCGTGATGCGCTTCACGTTCTTGGCGTGAATCGCGGTGATCAGGTTCTCGGGGTTGCCGCACAGGCCAAAGCCGCCCGACATCAAGGTGACTCCGTCGGGCATGTCTTTGACTGCCTCAGCGGCCGACGCGACGAATTTGTTCATCGCTCGACCATCAGCGCGATGCCCTCACCGCCGCCGATGCAGAGCGACGCGACGCCACGCTTGAAGTTGTGGTCTTTCATGGTGTGCAAGAGGGTCACGAGCACGCGTGCCCCCGAGGCGCCGATGGGGTGGCCGAGCGCGACGGCTCCGCCGCGAATGTTGACCTTCTTCGAGTCGAGCTTGAGCAGCTGGTTGTTGGCGAGCGAGACGACCGCGAAGGCCTCGTTGATTTCCCAAGTGTCGATGTCGGCGGCCGACTTGCCCGTCTTGGCGAACAGCTTGTTGATCGCGTCGGTCGGAGCGATCGTGAACTCGGCCGGCTTGCGAGCCGCCGAGGCGTGCCCAACGATCTTCGCGAGCACCGGCAGGTTCAAGGCTTTGGCCTTCTCGGCGCTCATCAACACCAGGGCCGCCGCGCCGTCGTTGATCGCCGAGGCGTTGGCCGCGGTGACCGTGCCGTCTTTCTTGAACACCGGCTTGAGCGTGGGGATCTTATCGATCTTCGCGTTCTTGGGGCCCTCGTCTTCACTCACCACCAATGCGTCACCCTTCTTCTGGGGCACCGAGACCGGGGCGATTTCGGTTTTGAACAAGCCTTCTTTTTGCGAGTGAATGGCGCGGTTGGTCGACTCGACCGCGTACTCGTCTTGGGCGCTGCGAGAGATCTTCATGTCGGTCGCGCAGGCCTCGGCGCAGACACCCATGTGCACGTTGTCGTAGGCGTCGGTGAGACCGTCGAGCACCATCGAATCTTTGAACTCGACCGTGCCCATGCGCGCGCCGGCTCGCATTTGTTGCGAGAGGTAGGGGGCGTTGGTCATCGACTCTTGGCCGCCGGCGACGATGACGTCGGCGTCGCCCGCCATGATCGCCTGGTAGGCGTTGACGACGGCCTGCAGACCCGAGCCGCAGACTTTGCCGACGGTGACCGCCGGGGTGGTGTTGGGCAGCCCGGCCAAGATCGCCGCTTGCCGCGCAGGGGCCTGGCCGATGCCGGCGGTGAGCACGTTGCCCATGAACACCTGCTCGACGAGCTCGGGCTTGACCCCAGCCCGCTCGAGGGCGGCCTTGATCGCCACCGCGCCCAGCTGCGGAGCGGTCAACGGCGAGAGCGCGCCTTGAAAGGCGCCGATGGGGGTACGCGCTGCACCGACGATGACGACTTCACGAGCCATGGTGATTCTCCTAGGGGAGGCCTTCAGATAACCGGGCGCTTATTGCGCCGCGAGGCCGCGGAGGTCAAGCCTCGAGAGCGGCGGCCACTTCGCACCCGCACAATCATTAACCGGTCGAATTCATTTCGGTTTCGGCGCCCCATGGTGCGCTGCAATACGACAGGCGCGACCCGCAAAGACAACGGGCCGGCGCCCGAAGGGAGCACCGGCCCGAAGGTCATGAAGCCGTTGGGTAGCTTACTTCTTGAACTTGCCCATCACGTCGCCCAAGCGCGCCTTCGCGCCCTCGGCCTGCTTCTTCAAGTACTCGCGGTAGTCGTCGCCACCGTCGTTCAAGAGCGCCTTCATCGACAGGGCGATTTTTCGATCGGTCGAGTTGATGT
Organism: Archangium sp.; assembly: GCA_031367385.1. GTDB lineage: Bacteria > Myxococcota > Myxococcia > Myxococcales > Myxococcaceae > JAEUJT01. Next base: position 2,067 of record JANLPS010000299.1, read on the forward strand.
CGATGATCTTCACTTCGACGTCTTGGCCCTCGGTGATCACATCGCGGGGGTTCTCGACGCGCTCTTCTTTCATCTCGGAGACGTGCACGAGGCCTTCGATGCCCGGCTCGATTTCGACGAAGCCGCCGAAGTCGGTGACCTTGGTGACCTTGCCCTTGACGCGGCTGCCGACGGGCAAACGCTCAGACAACGTGTCCCACGGGTCGGCCGAGAGCTGCTTGATGCCGAGGCTGAAGCGCTCGTTCTCGACGTCGATGTTGAGAACGCAGGCTTCGACGACGTCACCCTTCTTGTAGAGCTCGCCGGGGTGCTTGATGCGCTGCGTCCACGAGATGTCGGAGACGTGCACCAGACCATCGACGCCCTCTTCGACACCGACGAACACACCGAAGTCGGTGACATTGCGCACGATGCCCTTGATGACAGAGCCGATCGGGTACTTGTCTTCCAGCACCGTCCATGGGTTCTGCTCGATTTGCTTCATGCCCAACGCGATGCGCTTGGCCTTGGGGTCGATGTCGAGAACGACTGCCTCGACCTCGGTACCGACCTCGAGCAACTTCGAGGGGTGCTTGACGCGCTTATTCCACGTCATCTCGGAGACGTGCACGAGGCCTTCGACGCCCTGCTCGAGCTCGATGAACGCGCCGTAATCAGTGAGGCTGACGACCTTGCCCTTGACGCGGGTGCCGACCGGGTACTTCTCGTCGGCGCGGTGCCACGGGTCTTCTTGAATCTGCTTGAGGCCCAAGCTGACGCGCTCTTGGCTCGGGTCGAACTTGAGAACGACGACGCGCACTTCGTCGCCGACATTGAACATCTCTGACGGGTGGCCAACGCGGCCCCACGACATGTCGGTGATGTGCAAGAGACCGTCGATGCCGCCCAGGTCGATGAAAGCGCCGTAGTCGGTCAGGTTCTTGACCTGGCCCTTCATGATCGCGCCCTCCTTGAGGTTCTTGAGGGTCTCCTTCTTCTGCTCTTCGCGCTGCTTCTCGAGCAACACGCGACGCGAGAGAACGATGTTGCCGCGCTTCTGGTTGAACTTGATGACCTTGAACTCGAACTCTTTGCCCAAGTACTGGTCGAGGTTTCGAACCGGGCGAATGTCGACCTGCGAGCCGGGCAAGAACGCCTTGACGCCGATGTCGACCTGCAAGCCGCCCTTCACGCGGCCGGTGATGGTGCCCTTGATGATCTCGTCGCCTTTGACGGCGTTCGAGATCTCGTCCCAGATGCGCATCTTGTCGGCCTTCTCTTTCGAGAGGACGACCATGCCGGTGTCGTTTTCACGCGACTCGAGGTAGACGTCGATGGTGTCGCCAGGCTTGACCGCGAGGTCGCCCTTGGCGCTGGTGAACTCACTGATTGGTACCTGACCTTCAGATTTGTAGCCGATGTCGACCACCGCGTACTCAGCCGTGACTCGCACGACGGTACCGCGAATGACTTCGCCTTCTTTGACGAGGCCGGTACGCCCACCCTCTTTGATGGACGCTTCGAACAGTGCTGCGAAATCTTCTTCGATGTCAGGGCCCGGCTGGTTCACGTTCTGCTGCATGGATAGGGTTTTCCTAAAAACTGCTTCAAGCACGACACCCCAGGTCGAGCGAAATCACCGAGAGAGGCCGCGGGGCTTGCGGTATCTCGGAACACTGCCCGGAATGAGCGGTGATGCCTCGGGGCACTAGCCGAGGCACGGTGTAGGCGTCAACAGGTGTCGAGGGGGCCAAGCACCGAAGTTACTTGGCTTTATCGACCTTCGGGTAGAGCGGGCTGAGCTTGGGGTGGGCCAACCGGTCGGCGTAGACCTCTTCTCCGAGCTCGTAGAGGGCTGAATCGAGGTCTTCTTCGGCCAATTTGAGCTCGTCTTCTTTGGTCACGAGGGTGTTGTCGAGCTCGGTCATCAGGTCTTCATGCTCGGCTTTACTCTCTTCGCTCTCGTCCTCCATCTCGAGCAGGCGGGCGTGAGCGAGAATGCCTTGGGCGCCCTGCTGCCCCGGCCTGGGGGTCAAGATCGACTTGAACTCGAACTCGAGGTCGTCGATGTGGCGGCGGTCGCGCATGATCTGCAGGCGAAACTTTTTCAGGTTCTCACCCGAGAGGCCGAGCTTGCGCAGGTCATGGCCTTCGCGCTGCTCGAGATCTTTGTGCTTTTCTTCGGCGAGCTTCATCGACTTTTTCTGGTAGCGGTGCGCGGCCTTTTGCGACGAGATCTTCTTCTTCAGGTCGCGGCTGCGGGTCTCGACGCCTGAGACGGCAGCGGCCCACTTCTTGGTGATTCGTTGCTGGTCGATCTTCTCGACCTCGATGCGCTCGAGAAAATCTTTGAAGCTCGCGTCTTCATCGTTCATCGCCTGCTCGGCGTTCTCGATGTCTTCTCGCAGTGCGAGCACGGCGTCTTCGGCGGCGAAGACCTTCTCCATCGCCCGCGGAGGGCTCTTGGCTTCGGCCAGGTGCTCGCGCGCGAGATCTCCGAGCTGAAAGATGAGGTCTTTGTAGGTGCCCTGCGACATGTCGGTGGGTTTTCTAGCGCTTTTCGAGCGCGCTGCGGGAGCTTCGTGAATCAGACCAGCTGAAACGCGACCGAGAAAAGCACGGCGACCATCAAGCCCAGCTGAGCGCGAAACAGCCAGGCCGGTCGGCGACGCAACATGCGGCCGACGAGCGCAGCGGGGGTGCAGACCAGGGCCAGCCCCAACACGGTGCCGGCGAAGAGCGCCAACGTGTCGAGCGAGAGCCCTGCTCCACCGCCGTGCACACCGACGCCGAGGCCGACGAGCAAGGCGATGAGGTCGACCCGGCGTGAGGCCCTGGGCACCACGCAGCCCAAGGCCGCGAGGCCGAGCACGAGAGGCCCGACCATCGCAGGCACGCTGATGAGCGAGCCGAGCAAGACCACCCCCAGCCCCGCGGCGGCGCGCCAGGAGGTGACCGAGATCAGAAGCAGCACCACACAGCCCAGCACGTCGAGGGTGAAGCAACGGGCAAAGCCCTCTTGAAACAGTGACCCGACCCGCGGCCCGGAGGCAGCCGTGACGCGTGGCACGGTGAGATGGGTCAGCGTGCCTTGGGCGAACGAGTGGCTCAGCTCTGCGTCAGACTGGCTGCCGAGCACGACCCGGTAATTCGCCGGGAGCACCGAGAGGATCTTGTAATTCTGCCGCAGCTCACCCGGGCCGCAGGCGTACTCTGCACGCAGCTCGATGAACCCTTCGCGCAGCCGGGCGGTCTCGGTGGGGGCCCGGGTACACGGCGTGGCGGCGGCGGTCAGAGGCAACTGGTCCCACACTCCGGCTCGAAGGGCGTCGGTGCGAGCGTCGAGATCTCGCTGGCTGAGCTCACCATCATGGTCGGCATCGACGGGCGCCAACTGCCCGAGCGTCGAGGCGGTGAGGGTCAACGTCTCGATGACCTGCGCCTCTCGGGCGTCGGCGAGCACGTAAATGATGTCGGCGTCGTGGGCCCGGGCCACGCCACTGACGAGCAAGACCGCGGCCGAGAAGCGCTTCACGGTGCGTCAGTCAGGCTCGCCTGGTGATACCCGCCCAGCACTTCGCACCACCCGAACCCGGCCTTGCCCGCTTCGAGGTTCTGTCTGGTCACCCAGCGCGACTCGCCCGAGGTCGGCTCGTGAATCAAGAATCGCTGGCCCTCGGCTGTGGTCTCGACCTCGAGTGCCAGGGCCGCATGTGAGCGAGATTCTTTGTTCGAGGTGCCGACCAGCAACGGGGTCGCGATGCCCGCTTCGAGCTGCGCGGCGATGGCGTCGAGCATCGCCGGCACCGGGAGCGCGTCAGTGACGATGGTGCGCTTGAACGTCAGCCCCAGCTTCTCGGCGAAGCCGTTGTAGACGGCGTCGATGTGATTGCTGTCAACGCCTACACCGGGGATGTTTCTGGCCGTGGGCGTGCCGCCGCTCTTGGTGAGCCAGAGTGACTGCTCGCTCTTGAGCGCGCCGTTCTTCATCGAGTCGCCGCTCTTCGGCGCCCAGTTCACGTTGTAGTTTTTCTGGTGCGTGCTGAGCGCGTAGATCGGGTCGAATTCACCGCGCAGCCCCTGCGCGACAGTCGGCACGCACGAGTCGTGAAATTGCTGAGTGACCCCGGTCTGTTGCCCGTCGTCGACGATCGGGTCGGCCAGGTTCAGCACCTTGAGCATCTCTTTCGAGCCCATGTGCCGAATGGTCTGTTCGAACGCATTGATCTCATCGAGCGACGAGCCCGCGGCCAGCGCCTTGAAGACGAAGGCCCGGCCCATCATTGACTCGGTTCGACCCAGAATGCCGCGAAAGCGCACGGCCTCAGGTTCGGACAACCCGGCGATGATCTTCGCTGCTCGCAGTGCCTGATACCCACCCATCACCCCCCATTGCGCCGCCGACTGCGACATCAGCAGCACGTCATCAACGCTCAGCCGCGTGCCGACTTTTGCCGACAGCGCATCGAACACGGCCTGCCCTTCTTTGAGCTCAGGGCCGCGCAATGCGTCTCTACCAGAGGGGACTGACAAGTCGCTCCAGGTGAAGGCCGGCGGCGGCATCGTCGCGACGAGTTTTTCGAAACGAACCTTCGCGCCAGCCTCGAAGCGATCGCCGTTGGCGGCCAAGAAGGCCTTGAGCGCCTCACGATCGGCGTTCGAGGTGACCGCGGCTTCGAGCTCTCCGACGGTCTGCTCGTCGATGCTCGTTCGCTTGCTCGCCGCTCCGAGGGCCGATTGAAGTTTCGTGTCCAAGAGGCGTTTCTTTCGCACGAAATGCGCGCGCTTCCAACTCGGCGGGCGGTGGCGTATCAGACGCGGCATGCGCGTCGGCCTCACCGGCATCTCGTCAGACTTGGGGCGCGCTCTGCTGCCTCTTCTCGAGTCAGATCGCGCGGTTGAGCGCATTGTGGCCTTCGACGTGGCCACGCCCGATTACAGCTCGACTAAAGCAGACATGGTGCGAACCGACCTCACCCGGCCTGGCATCGACGCCGAGCTGACCCGGGCGATGATCGACGCCAAGCTCGACGCGCTCTTTCACTTGGCCTTCGTGAACTCGAAGGTGCACAAAGCGGCCTTCGCGCACGAGCTCGAGGTGGTGGGCACGCTGCATCTGCTCGAGGCAGCGGGAGCTGCGAAGTTGAAGCGCCTGGTCATACCCTCGTTGACGGCGCTGTACGGGGCGCACTCGAGCGGCCCGACGTTCTTGCCCGAGCGGCACCCGCTGGGTGGTTGCCCTGGCAGCCGGTTCATCACCGACCGGGTCGAGGTCGAGGCGCGGGTGTTGGCGTTCACCGAGAACCACCCAGAGGCGGCGACGCAGATATTGCGATTCGCGCCGATCGTGGGGCCGGGCAGTGACAACCCGTTCACGCGGTTGTTGAGGGCTCCGTTGGTGCCGACGATGCTGGGCTTCGACCCGCTGTGGCAGGTGGTGCACGAGGCTGATGCCGCGCGGGCCTTGCACCTGGCGCTGCACTCGCGGTCGGTGGGCACCTTCAACATCGTCGGTGACGGCGTGATGCCGCTGTCGACGCTGATTCGCCGCTCGGGGGCGCAGGCGGTGCCGATGCCGGGCCCGGTGTTGCGCTCGGCGCTGCTGGTGCTCGAGGCAATGGGCATGGCCTCGGTGCCCGAGGCGTTACACGACTTTTTCAAATTCAGCTGGCTTGCCGACGGCCGACGGGCGATGCAGGAGCTCGGCTTCTACGCTCGTATTCCAACCGACGAAGCCATCGCAGGCGCAGTAACGCGGGGGAACTGACCAATGGCTGCACGTCGACGGCGCGTTCTGGGAAATGACCCGTTCAAGCGGGGCTCGGCGGAGCGGACGCCGTTGACTGACGCTCCGCTGCCTGAGCGGAGGACGCTCCCGCCGACGCCCGAGTTGCAGATGGCGCGGAAGAAGAAGGCCAACGCACCACCGGCGCACTCGCGCGCATCAGATGACGCGGCGCTCGCACCGCCCGCGATTGAAAGAAAGACGCACGTCAGCCACGCGAACGCACCCGACGCGGTCAGACTCGACGTGGCGCGCCGAGATGGCGCATCACCAGCGACTGCAAGAAAGACTCACGGCAGCGAGCCGGTGCCACACGCGCACGCATCTGACGCGGTCAGACTCGACGGGGCGCTCCGAGATGGCGCATCGCCGGTGGTTCAGAAAAAAGTTCATGGCCGCGAGCCGGTAGCGCACGCGCATGCACCCGACGCGGTCATGCTCGACGGGTCGCTCCGGGATGGCGCATCGCCGGGGGTTCACGGCCGCGAGCCGGTGCCACACGCGCACGCACCTGACGCGCTCAGACTCGACGGGGCGCTCCGAGATGGCGCATCGCCGGTGGTTCAGAAAAAAGTTCATGTCCGCGAACCGGTACCGCACGCGCATGCGCCCGACGCGGTCATGCTCGACGGGCCGATGGCTCATGGCTCGTCACCCGGCGTTCAGAAAAACGCCAACGAGCCGGTCGCGCACACTCACGCACCTGACGCGGTCGCACTCGACGGCCCGCTCGCGCATGGCTCATCGCCAGCCGTTCGCTTCGACCCGGTGGCGCATGATCTCACGCCCGATGGCATTGAGCTCGAGGTCGGCAGCCCGCAGGCGCACTCGCATTCACCCGCGGCCAATGCCGACCCGGTGCCGCACGCAGAGACCCCCGAGCTGGTCGAGCGCCTGCACCCCAGCCGCAGTGACTCGTCATCTGAGCTGCCGGCTCCGAGTGAACCGCTTGCAGTGGGCGGCACGCTTCGCGGTCTGATGCGTGCGGTGCGTACCGCGGTAGGTCTGGCCAGCCGTTCGACCCAGGTCGACCCGTGGGGCAAAGACACCAGCCTCGCCGCGTCGCTGCGCCCCCTCGCCAACCTGCTCTACGACTCGTACTGGCGGGTCTCGGTCGACGGCGCAGGTCACATGCCTCGAGGGCCGTGCATCGTCGTCGCGAACCACGCCGGCGCCCTGCCCCTCGACGGCCCGATGCTGCACCTGGTGCTCCGCCGCGAGCGGCCCGAGCTGCTCGAGTCGCGCTGGCTGCTCGAAGACCAAATCTTTCACGCCCCGTTCATCGGAGTGCTCGCCAACCGCCTCGGAGCCGTGCGCGCGAGCCCTGAAAATGCGCTGCGTTTGCTCGATGAAGGCCGCCCTGTACTGGTCTTCCCCGAGGGGTTTCAGGCGCTGTCGAAGCCGATGCGTGAGCGCTATCAGCTGCGAAAATTCGGCCGCGGCGGCTACGTGAAGATCGCCGCCAGAGGGGGAGTGCCCATCGTGCCCGTCGCGATCGTTGGCGGCGAAGAGGCGATGCCCTTGCTTGCGAAGCTGCCCGCGCGGGCCCTGGGGCTGCCCTACCTGCCGCTGACCCTGCCGCCGCTGCCGGTGCAGTGGAAGATTCGGTTCGCTCCGCCGATACACCTCGACGACGCGCCGGCTGACGTCGAGAGCGACCCGTCGTGGGTCGAGCAGACCAACCTGCGGGTGCGTGACACGATCGATTCGATGCTGGTCGAGCTCTTGCGTGATGCGGGTAAGCCGCGCGTCGGTTAATCCACTCCCGCCGATGAAGATCGCCACTTGGAATGTGAACGGCATTCGCGCGAGGGAAGCGCAGGTGTTCGACTTTCTGCAGCACGACGCGCCCGACGTGTTGTGCCTGCAAGAGATCAAGGCGTCTCCGCACCAGGTGCCGGTGAGCCTGTTCGAGGTCGAGGGGTATTGGCCGTATTGGCATGGCCACAAGGGGTACTCGGGGGTGGCGCTGCTGGTCAGCAAGGCCTCGTGCCCGGTGCGGCCCGCGTTCTCGCACCCCGCGTTCGATCACGAAAACCGCATCGTGGTGGTCGAGCTGGGCTCGCTGCTGGTGGCGTCGATCTATGTGCCCAATGGCGGCAAAGACTTCGCGGCCAAGATGCGCTTTCTCGAAGCGATGAACGCGTACGCAGCCGAGCAGCTCGCGCTGGGCAAGACCCTGGTGCTGTGCGGTGACCTGAACGTGGCGCGCACGCCGATTGACGTGCACGAGAAGCTGCGAAACCCCGAGCAGATCGGGCAGTCAGCCGACGAGCGCGCGTTGATCGAGCGAATACTCAGCCACGGGTTGACTGACCTGGGGCGGTTCTTCGCGCCAGACGACGACCAGTTGTTCACCTGGTGGGCTCCCTGGCGGCAGTACCGCGAGCGCAACATCGGCTGGCGACTCGACTACGTCTTGGCGAGCGAAGCGGCCGCGAAACGCGCCACCGGTTGCGGAGTGCAACGCCTCGTCGGCACCAGCGACCACGGCCCGGTCACCGCGGTCTTCGATGGGCCGCTCTTCGATGGGAGCACGATCACGCCAGGGCCGGCGCTTTCGACTCCGCGCGTCACCACGCTGGCAGCCGAAGCCCCGCAGCTCGATTTGTTCGGCAACGCGAAAACCTGAAACTTTTTCCCGCCGGGGTTCATGACGGGCGTATTTGTCTGCAAGCGCCGAGGCGCTTGCCCCGCTGAGTTCAGTTCAATTCACTTCACAGGAGCCTGTAATGAACGTTCGAAGTCTGATTGGTATCTGCTGTTTGTTGGCGCTGCCCACGTTGGCGCAGTCGCAATTGCAACTGCCCAGCAAAAGCCCGGGCGCGAAGGTCAGCCAGACGGCCGGCCTGACCGAGATTACCGTCGAGTACAGCAGCCCCGGCGTGAAGGGCCGCAAGATCTGGGGCGCGCTGGTGCCGTACGGCCAGGTCTGGCGTGCTGGCGCGAACGAGGCGACCCGCGTCACCTTCAGCAAAGACGTCACCGTGGGCGACACCGCGATCGCCGCGGGCACCTACTCGTTTCACGCCATACCCACCGCCAAAGAATGGACGCTCATTCTCAACAAGACGGCCAAGCAGTGGGGCTCGTACGAGTACGCCAAAGAGGCCGACGTGGTGCGCGTGAACGTGACGCCGAAGGCCGTGCCGAACCGCGAGCGGCTTGCATACATGATCTCCGACTTCACCGATGACATGGCGAACATCGATCTCGAGTGGGAGAAGGTTCGCGTCTCGTTGCCGGTCAAGCTGAAGACCAAAGAGCAGGCCTTGGCGAACGTGAAGGCGACGGTCGACGGTGCGTGGCAGCCGATGTTCGCCGCCGCTCGCTACATGCTCGAGAACAAAGACTACCCGACCGGCCTGACCTACATCGAGAAGTCGATCGCGGTCGAAGAGACCTGGCAGAACGACTGGATGAAGGCGCAGCTCCTCGCCGGCAGCGGCAAGTACAAAGACGCGCTGATGGCAGCCGAGAAGGCGCAGGCGTTGGGTCAGAAGAACGCCGACGCGTTCGGTGGTGCTGACGACGTGAAGAAGGCGCTGACCGAGTGGAAGGGAAAGAGCTAGCTCTTCGCCATGGGTGGCCCGTTTTCACAGGCGTTTCTCGCTGGTGAGCCTCGGGCTGCGTCGTTTTTGAAGCGAGAATTCGCAGACCCCGTCGCCCGCTTGGCTCAGGCCCGGCGGGCGGCATTATTTTCGGTGTCGCCGCAGGTGCACTCGGCGCTGGTGGCGCAGAACAGAGCGTATGTCTCGAGCGCGGCGCGTGACGCCAACCTCGTGGCACTGGCGAAACCGGGCACGACGGCGATGGTGACCGGGCAGCAGGTCGGGCTGTTCTTGGGCCCGCTGTACAGCTTTCACAAAGCCGCCGCGGCGATCGCCGATGCGCGCCAGCTCGAACGAGAGACCGGTGTTCGGTGCGTGCCGGTGTTCTGGCTTCAGAGCGAAGATCACGACTTCGACGAGATCAATCAGTGCGTGGTGGTCAATCGTGAAGGCGAGCTTGTGACGCTGCGCCTCGATGACGGGCCGGTCGACTGCCGGTGCTCGGTGAAGCATGTGGCCTTGGGGCCCTCGGTCGAGAAGCAACTCGAGCTCTTGCGTGAAGCCGTCGGCGCGTCACCGTTTTTCGAGATGGTCGAGCGGCACTACCGGCCCGGCGTGGGGCTGGTGCAGGCGTTCGCGGGGCTGATGGCAGAGGTCTTCGCCGAAGAAGGCCTGATTCTGCTCGACCCACGCGAGGCGGCCATGGCCGAGTCATTCGTCGCGGTGCATGAGCGAGCGGTTCGTGATGCCGCGGCGATCGCTCGCTCGCTGCAGGTGCGTGCCGACGCGCTCGAGGCGTTGGGGTTCGAGGTGCAAGTGCGGGTTCGGCCGGGGGCTCCGCTGTCGTTTTTTCACCCCGAAGGGCCGGCAGGGCCTCGGGTGCGCGTCGATTCAGGTGAGGGTCTGGTCGCGCAGTCAGCGCTCTCGTGGAGCAGCTCGGCGTTGCTGCGCCCGCTGCTGCAAGACAGCGTGTTGCCGACCGTCGGCTACGTCGGTGGCCCCGGAGAGCTCAATTACTTCGCGCAGTTGCCGCCGCTGTACGAGGCGTTCGGAATGCAGCTGCCGATGTTCGTGCCGCGCGCGAGGTTTCGGTTGGTAGACCCTCGCACCCGGGCACGAATGGAGAAGGCGCCGACGGGTGCTCCTGGAGGCCCAGACCCCGAGGCGATCGAAGC
>JANLPS010000314.1:0-4445 GCA_031367385.1 Archangium sp.
CCTGGGCGGCTTCGTGCTGCACGCCACCGACGATTACTTTGCCGAGAAAGAGAACCTGCTGCGGCCCCATGCCGCCGAGAGGTCGAAGGCAAGTACACCGACAAAGGCAAATGGATGGACGGCTGGGAGTCGCAGCGAAAGCGCGAGCCCGGTCACGACTCGGCCATCATTCGCCTCGGGGTGCCTGGCGCCGTGACCGGAGTGGTCGTCGACACGACGCACTTCAAGGGCAACGCGCCGCAAGAAATCGCCCTCGAAGGTCTGGTGGCCCCGCACACCGCAACGGCCGCTGAGCTCACCGGCTCGCAGGCGTGGTTCGAGCTGCTCCCGCGGGTACCGGTGAAGCCTGACTTCGCCAACGTGCTGCCATTGAAGGCGATTTCGCCGCGGGTGACCCTCGTTCGGCTGCACATTTTCCCCGACGGAGGGGTCGCGCGGCTGCGGGTGTTCGGCGCCCCGGCCCCTGAGGCGAATTCGTTTTGGCGCGTTGGGTCTATCGACCTCGCGGCGGTCGAAAATGGCGGGCGGGTGGTCGAGGTGTCGAATGAGTTCTTCGGGCCTCCGTCGAACCTGTTGTTGCCCGGCCGCGGCGTGAACATGGGTGATGGGTGGGAGACCAAGCGGCGTCGCACGCCGGGCTCAGACTGGGCGGTAATTCGACTCGCCAGGCGCGGCGTCATCGATCGCATCGAGCTCGATACCCACTTCTTCAAGGGCAACGCGCCGCAGGCCACGCTGCTCGAGGCCCTCGACGAAGAAGAGCTCGGCGCCGAGGCAGTTGCTGGGTTGCTGCGCTCGCCCAAGGGCTGGAGACCGCTGGTCGGCCGCACCCCGGTGGTGCAGCACCGCCGCCACCAGCTCTACCCGGTGCGCCCGATGCCGGTGACCCACGTGCGGGTGCACATCTTCCCCCATGGGGGCGTGAACCGGTTGCGGCTGTTCGGCGTCGCCCTCAACACGCCTGGCGAGCGCGAGGCGTTGACGCGCTTGAACTCGCTGAGCGAAGCGCAGTCGAAGACGTTGATGTCGTCGTTCTGCGGGTCATCGCAGTTCGTCGAGCTGATGCGGCGGCACTCTCCGTTCATGTCGGTGCGAGAGCTGTTCGCGGCGGCCGAAGATGCGTGGTGGTCGCTCGACACCAAGGCCTGGCTCGAGGCGTACTCCGCGCACCCGGCGATTGGCTCTTCGAAGAAGGGCAAGAAGCAGACGGGGGCTTCTGCGAAGTGGTCGAAGGGTGAGCAACGTGGCGTGGTGACCGCGACCAAAGAAGTCGTTCGCAAGCTGGCTGAGCTCAACGCCGCGTATTTGAAGAAATTCGGCTTCACCTACATCGTGTTCGCGAGCGGCAAGTCGGCTGAAGAGATGCTGTCGCTGCTGGCCGACCGAATTCACAACCCGAAGTACGTTGAAATCGAGAACGCGGCGGTCGAGCAGGCGAAGATTACGCGGCTGCGAATCGAGAAATGGCTCGAGGGTACGTGACATGGGCATCAGCACTCACATTCTCGATACCTCATTGGGGCGCCCCGCGAAGGGCGTCGCGGTGACGCTGCTCGATTCGTCGCTGCGTGAGATCGCGCGCGGGGTCACCGATGGAGATGGCCGAATCAAACCGTTGCTGGCCGACATTGCCTCGGCGGGGCGATACCGAATCGTGTTCGACACCGGGGCGTACCTAGGCGCAAACGCGTTTTTCCCCCAAGTGCAAATCGATTTCGTCGTGAGCGCGGTGACCGAGCACTACCATGTACCGCTGCTGCTCAACCCCTTCGGCTATTCGACGTACCGGGGCTCCTGAAGTGAAGGCCGTTGCGTTGACAGTCGAAGCGTTCGCGCCATTTGGCGATGTCGTCTCGGCGGGGCTTCGTGCTGGGTCGTCGGCGAATCAAGGCACCGCGCTGCGCTTCGATCGCTGCGCGCCGCTGTTCAGTGACCGGCCCGGGGCGCACGCGAACCTGGCGGTGTTTCGCTCGGTGCCCAAGTCGCTGCCGTTCGAGGTGAAGTTGCTCGAGAAGCACCCGCATTCGACGCAGGTGTTCTTGCCGATGCGGTGCGCGCGGTTTCTGATCTGTGTCGCTCCGGCACTCGAAGGCGGAGCGCCCGATGTGAGCGCGTTGAAGGCCTTCATCTGCACGGCGGGGCAGGGCGTCGCGTACAAACCCGACGTGTGGCACCACCCGATTCTGGCCCTCGATGAGGTCGCCGAGTTCGCGATGATCGCCTACGAAGACGGCTCGGCGGGTGACTGCGTCGAATACCCGTTGGCCCACCCGGTCGTGATTACCGAGTAGTGCTTTGAAGATTTTGCAGCGCGCCGGCCATCGCGAGCGTACACCTCGGGTCCGTTCGTCACTTGAGGCGAACCACACGGGAGTCAATGTATGTACGTCATCGCGGGAGTTACCGGTCACGTGGGGTCAGTCGCTGCCAAGGCGTTGCTCGCGCAGAAGCAGAAGATCAAAGTGCTGGTGCGCGACGCGAAGAAGGCAGAGGCCTGGTCGAAGCAGGGCGCTGAGGTTGCCATCGGCGAGCTCGAAGACGCTGCTTTTCTCACCGGCGCGCTCAAGGGAGCGACTGGATTTTTCGCATTGCTTCCTCCCGATATGCGGCCGCCCGACATGTTCGCGCGGCAGGCTGCCAAAGCCGACGCGATCGTCGCGGCCGTGAAGTCGGCCAACGTGCCGCATGTGGTCATGCTCTCAAGCATGGGCGCTGACCATTCGAGTGGCAACGGCCCCATTCGCGGCACCAACTACCTCGAGACGAAGTTGAAAGAGACAGGGGCCCGGCTCACCATCATTCGCGCTGGCATGTTTCAAGAGAACATCGGCAACTCGGTGCCAGCCGCCAAGAACCTGGGTCTGTTCTTCAACATGGGCGGCGGCTCTACCGACTACGCACTGCCGTTGATTGCGACCAAAGACATCGGCGAGCTGGTGGCGAAGTCGCTGATGCAGCCGGCGGCGAAGAGCGAGATCATCGACCTGCATGGCCCCGCGTATTCGGTGCGAGACCAGGCGAACAAGCTCGGCGCCGCGATCGGTAAGGAGTTGAAGATCGTCGACGTGCCCGCCGCCGAGGTCAAAGACGCATATTTGAAGGCCGGTATGCCCGAGCACGCGGCAGCCTCCTTTGCAGAGATGATGAAGTTCTTCGGCTCGGGCGTCGCCAAGCCTGTCGGAGATCGGTTCGTTCAGGGTTCAACCACGCTCGACGAGGTCATCAAGGGCGTCGTCGATGGCCCGGCAGCGGCTCACTGAGTACCTGCGCGCTGGAAAGGGGGGGCGCAGCGTGGGCCCCTGCCGTCAGCTGATTACCGCGTGACCCCTTTGCCACGCATCAGGAGCCAGTATACGAGCCCCGCGCCGAACGCGCCGACGAACCAGGCGTAGTCGAAGAGCACTCGCAAGGGCTCGAAGATCAGGCCGACCCATGCGAGCGCACAGCCGACTCCGGTCGCGATCAGCGCGGCGGGGTTGATGCCCTTCGTGTACGAATACGCGCCTTGTCGTTTGTAGAGATCGGCGAGCACGAGCTCTTTGTTGCGAATGAGCCAGTAGTCGACGACGAGCACGCCGGCGATGGCCCCGAGCCCGCCGGAGTACCCCAACAACCACTTGAAGATGTAGCCGCTCGGGTCGGCGATGAGCTTCCACGGCATCATCAAAACGCCGATGACGCCGGTGATGAGCCCGCCGGTTCTGAATGAGATTTTTTTCGGAGCCAGGTTCGCAAAGTCGTTTGCCGGGCTGACGACGTTTGCTGCGATGTTCACCGCGAGCGTGGCGACGACGACGGTGAACATCGAGATCGCGATCACGAAGGCTGAGTCGAACTTGCCGACGAGCTCGATGGGGTCCCAAATCGGGTGGCCGTAGATGGCTTCTGACGCGCTGGTGATCACGACGCCCATCGCCGAGAACACCGTCATCGTCGTCGGCAGCGCGACCACTTGGCCGAGCGCTTGTTCGCGTTGCGAGCGGCCGAAGCGGGTGAAGTCGGGCATGTTGAGTGAGAGCGTCGCCCAGAAGCCGATCATCGCCGTCACGCTGGGCACGAAGATCGGCCAGAACGAGGCGAAGGTGGTGAACTTGCCCTCGTCGGTGACGATCTTGCCGAGGCCACCGGCGCGCCAGACGGCCCAGGCGACCAGCAGCGCCGCCATCACCAAGACATAGGGGGCGGCGAGGTTCTCGACTTTTCGCAGCAGCTCCATGCCGCGGTAGACGATGAGAATGTTGAGGCCCCAGAACAGCGCGAAGGTCAGCCACTCGGTCGCGAGGTGACCGCCGATGAGCCCGTCGCCGAGGAGCGTCGGCCAGCCGGCGAAGATCGCGCGCAAGAAGGTCTGCAGCGCTTGCCCACCAATCCACGCGTTGATGCCGAACCAGCCGCAGGCCACGATGGCTCGCATCAACGCGGGCACGTTCGCGCCGAAGACGCCG
>JANLPS010000402.1:0-18359 GCA_031367385.1 Archangium sp.
GCCCTCGCGGCGCGCCGCGTACACAGCTGCCATGCCACCCTGCGCGATGGCCGCAACGATTCGGTAACGGTCGACGTTTTCACCCGCTCGGGGCAGTGCTGCGAGTGCCGCGACGGCAGGCATCGGGCGATTGTGACAGCTGGTGGTATCGCGGGCAACACACGGTGAGCGCGCTGAGATACCCTCAGTCACACGATGGGTCGCGTGGCGTGCTTGGTGTGGGTGTTGACCGCAACGGGCTGTTTGCTGCCGTTCGACCCTGCCTTGCTCGACGGCGGCCAAGCCAGCGGCACGTGCGGCGATGAGTCGCTCTGTGGTTCGGTGCCCTGTTGCCAGCGGGCGGCGGTGCCTCGAAGCACGTACGACCGAGGGTATGACCTGAGCAACCGCGCCACCCAGCCAGATGCCGGCAGCAGCGTCGTCGGGTGGCAACCAGCGGGCGCCGCGCCGGCCACGATTTCGGCCTTCGAGCTCGACGTGTTCGAAGTCACCATTTCTCGGTTTCGAATATTTCTGGCCAGCTACGACGCGTGGCGTGCTGCGGGCAACCCGAGCGCCGGCGCGGGGGCGAACCCGCATCTGGCCAACAGCGGCTGGGCGAGCGAATGGTCGGCCCAGCTGCCGGCGAGTGCGGTGGCGCTCTCGGCCGCCGCGGCCTGTGAAGACGGCCAGTGGACCAGTGGGCCCGGCACGCGAGAGCACGAGCCGATGGTGTGCGTGTCGTGGTTCGAAGCGATGGCGTACTGCATTTGGCAAGGGGGGCGATTGCCGACTGAAGCCGAGTGGAACTTGGCGGCGACGGGAGGCGAAGAGCAGCGCGCTTTCCCATGGTCTGCACCAGCTCAATCGCTGAGCGTCGATGCCACGCATGCGGTGTTTGGCGGGGGCTCCATTCAAAGCGTCGGCAGCAAGGCCGAGGTCGATTCGAGCCGCTGGGGCCACCACGATTTGGCCGGCAACGTGCGCGAATGGGTGCTCGACTTCTCGCCCGATGAGCCCTTCGGGTATTCAGGCCAAGCGGCTCCGCCTTGCGTTGACTGCGCGAATCTTACCCCTGGGGCCGCTCGAATTCGCCGCGGAGGCGCGTTCGATACCGACGCGACCCGATTGCGCACCGCCTACCGAAGCGCCTCGCCGCCGAACGAACGAGCGGCCCAGGTCGGCTTTCGCTGCGCGCGATAAACGGGTCACCCTGCGCCAGGGAGAAAGCCCCTCCACTGGAGGGGTCGGGCCCTCCATCAGGGGTTGCGAACAGGGTGGTTGCGCTGGGCACACCGCTTGCTGCCGGGCACTGTCATGCGCAGCGTCGTTCAAAGGGCCCTTCTTGCAGTGGTGCTGGCGGCGTGTGGCGCGGGTACACCAGGTGCCGAGCAGGGCTCGCCTGATGGGTCAACGTTGGCTCTCGATGCGGGTCAAGCAGGCCCCGATGCTGGCGCACACGACTCCGGTGTGGCCGCCACCGATGCGGGGAGCCGCCTGAGCGCAGATGCAGGCAGCCCCGACGCTGGCGGCTCGAGCGCTGGAGCCAGCGTCGATGCCGGTCTCGTCGATGCGGGCCGCCCATCGGTCGACGCCGGTCAGCCGAGTGGCGATTGCACACTGGCGTCGGTTCGCTGTGTCGGCGCCGCTCGAGAATACGCCACCATTCAAGCCGCGACCAACGCCGCCACGGCCGGAGACACCGTGCTCGTCTTCGCTGGCCACTACCGCGGGTTTCAAATTCGCGCCTCGGGCGAGCCGGGTCGCCCGATCGTCTTTCGCGCCGCCGACACGAACGTCATCATCGACTCGGCGATTGTGAGCGGCAGCGGCATTCTCTCTGATTGCACCGATGCCCCGACCGGTATCTGCATCGTCGGCGTCGGAGACCTCGAAGGCCTGCACGACCTGGTGGTCGAGAACTTTCGCATCGAGAACATGGGCAAGCGCTGCGTGGCCTCGCATCAGGCGAACCCAGGGTTCATCGGCACCAGCAGCCCGCACCAGCGCATCACCCTGCGCGGGTTAATCTGCGTCAATGCCGGCCACGAAGGGCTCTACCTCTCGGAGCTCTACGACTCGCTCATCGAGAACAACGAGGTGCTCAACGCGGGCGCCGATGGCACCGACCGCGGGCACGGCATCTACCTGGCGAACGCCGGGTGCGACAAGACGGTCATTCGAGGCAACTTCATTCACTGGGAAGGCAAGGTCGGCCCCCCCGAGGGCGCGGGCATTCACTTCAATGGCGACAGCTCGGTCGATGGCAATGGGGGTGGCGACGGGCTCATCACCGGCCTGGTGGTCGAGAACAACATCATTCGCGGCTCAGGCCACAACGGGCTGAACATGGACGGTGTGCAGCGCTCGATCATTCGCAACAATGTGATTTCGGCCAACGCTCGCAACAGCATCGTCGTCTACGCGATTGACGCAGCCGCCGGCGCGAAGGACCTCATCATCGTGAACAACACGTTCGTCGTGCCGGCCAGCTCGAGCGGCGCAGCGATCAAGCTCGAACAAGATCTCGGCGGTCACACCCTCTTCAACAACGTGCTCGTGAACCTCTCAAGTGGGCCGGCGATTTCAGTCGCGAATGACTCGTTCACCAGCGACTTCAACGTCACGATGGGTACGTTTGAAATCGACTCGTCGACAGTGAGCGCCAGCGCGTGGAACACCGCGGGCCATGACACCCACTCGCACGTCAGCACCGGCCCGGCGTTGTTCGTCACGGCCACTGATTTTCATGCGAAGAACGGGGCCCTGTCGATTGACCGCGGCACGGGCAGCGTGGGCTCGGTGAGCGCTCCAACGAGCGACGCAGACGGTATCGCTCGGCCGCAGGGCGATCAGATCGACATTGGCGCGTACGAACGTTGAGCCGGGGCTACTTCTTCGCGCCCTTCATGAACGCCTCGCCGGCCTTGCGCTGCTCTTCGGCGGTCATGTCTTTGACGTGTTTGGCGATGTTCCACTTGATGCCGAAGCGGTCTTTGACGGTGCCCGACCGGTCACCCCAGAACTGATCAGTCATCGGCATCAGCACCGTGCACCCGGCCTCGACGGCGCGGGTGAAGATGAAGTCGGCGTCGCTCGCATAGAGCCAGAGGGTCGCGGGTGACGCAGGGTCTCCGCCCCACTCGGGGAAGGCGTCGTTGCAGAAGAACGAGGTGTCGTTGATGCGGAGCGTGGCGTGCATCACCTTCTTGCCCGACTCGTCCATCGCTTTGTCGACGACCTCGGCGTTGAAGATTTTCTTGTAGAACTCAATCGCCTCGCTCGCGTTCGGCACGGTGAGCTGCGCGGTGACACTGGTCAGCCCCTTGGGCACTGCATTGATCTCGGCCATGTGTGTGTGAACCCCCTGTGCCTGCCTACATTACTCGCAAGGAAAATCATTTCATTGAAGTGATTGGCGGCGCGCGGCGATTATGCCGCCGTGCCTGTCGCCATCATTGGAGTCCCTCGAGAAACCGCTGATGCCGAGCGTCGCGTTGCCGCCACTCCCGAGTCGGTCAAGAAGCTCAAAGATCGCGGCGTGATCATTCGCGTCGAGAAAGGCGCCGGCCTCGCCTCGGGTATCAGCGACGAAGCCTATGCCTCGGCGGGCGCTGAGCTCGTCGATGACGCGTTCACAGCGCCAGTCGTGATCAAAGTGCGGCCTCCGACGATGGCCGAGGTCGAGCGGCTGCAGCCCGAGTCGCTGCTGGTCAGCATGCTGCAACCCGAGCGGAACCCCGGCCTGCTCGAGGCCCTCGCGGCCCGAAAGGTCGACGCGATCGCTCTCGAGCGCGTGCCCCGCATCACCCGCGCCCAGAAGATGGACGTGCTGTCGTCGATGGCGAACCTCGCCGGCTACCGCGCGGTGCTCGAGGCCTCGCACCTCTATCAAGGCTTCTTCGGCCCGCAGGTCACCGCGGCCGGCTCGGCGCCTCCGGCCAAGGTGCTGGTGATCGGAGCGGGCGTGGCGGGCCTCGCTGCCATCGGCGCCGCGCGCGCGTTGGGCGCACAGGTTCGCGCCTTCGACACCCGTGCCGCGGCGCGTGAGCAGGTCGAGAGCCTGGGCGCGACGTTTCTCGAGGTCACCCTCAAAGAAAGCGGCGAAGGCACCGGCGGCTACGCGAAGGTGATGAGCCCCGAGTTCATCGAAGCCGAGATGGCGCTCTTTCGCGCACAGGCCAAAGAGGTCGATGTGATCATCTCGACCGCGTTGGTGCCCGGCGCCAGAGCACCGATTCTGTTGCCCCGCGATGTCGTCGAGTGTCTCAAGCCCGGCTCGGTGATCATCGACATGGCGGCCGAGCAAGGCGGCAACTGCGAGCTGTGCGTGCCCGACACAGTGGTCGACCACCACGGCGTGAAGATCGTCGGGTACACCGACCTGGTCAGCCGCATGGCCAGCACCGCCAGCCGCTTCTTCGCGATGAACGTGTATCACTTGCTCGGCGAGCTCGGCCCCGAGGCCAACCAGCTCAACCTCGAGAACGACGTGGTGCGGCCTTCGCTGCTGGTGCACGAGGGGGCGAAGCTGCCGCCGCCGCCTCCGAAAGAGGCGCTGCCCAAGGCGCCGAAGGTGCTGCCGCCACCAGCCGATGCCAAGCCCGCGCAGCGCGACCTCCGCTCGCCGACCCGTCGCGCCTGGGGCACGACCATCGGCAGCTTCGTGCTGATCGCGGTGCTGTTCGTGCTCGGCCGGTTCGCGCCGCGCGAGTTCTTGCAGCACTCGACGGTCTTCGTGCTCGCCTGCTTCGTTGGCTGGCAGGTGGTCTGGTCGGTGACGCCCTCGCTGCACACGCCGCTGATGGCGGTGACCAACGCGATCTCAGGCATCATCATCGTCGGAGGCCTGCTGCAGGTAGGCCCAGGGCTCAGCCTGGGCACCGTGCTCGGTCTGGTGGCGGTGCTCTTCGCGGCGATCAACATCGCGGGCGGCTTTCTGGTGACCCACCGCATGCTGAAGATGTTTCGGCGTGACGAGAAGTCGACCTTGCCAGCGAAGAGCGGAGGCCACCGATGAACGGCCTGATGATCGTGGCCTACCTCGCGGCGGGCGTGCTCTTCATTCGATCGCTGGGCGGTTTGTCGAAGCAAGAAACCTCACAGCTCGGCAACACCTACGGCGTCGCTGGCATGATCATCGCGGTGCTGGTGGCGGGTGCGGTCTGGTTTCTGCGCGAGAGCAACTTCCTCGCCTCCGACGGCGACCTGAAGTTCCCCAACTCCCTCGGGTTCTTGATTGGCGCGATGGCCTTGGGCGGCGTGATCGGCGCCACCCTCGCCCGCCGGGTCGAGATGACCGGCATGCCTGAGCTGGTCGCGGTGCTGCACAGCTTCGTCGGCCTGGCGGCAGTGCTGGTCGGCATCTCGTCATACCTGCAGCCGTTCGGCGTGAAGCAAGACCTGCCGATCGAGCACACGGTGCATTTGATCGAAGTCTGGGTCGGCGTCGCGGTTGGCGCGATCACCCTCACCGGCTCGATCATCGCGTGGGCCAAGCTCAAGGGCACCATCGGCGGCAAGCCGTTGCTGTTGCCGGCGCGCCACCTGCTCAACGCGGCGATGGCGGCGTGCATCTTCGCGCTCGCGGTGCCGTTCATTCAGTCTGAAGACGGCACGGGCCTCAAGTTCTTGCTGGCAATGACCGCGGTGGCCTGCGTGCTCGGCGTACACCTGGTGATGGCCATCGGCGGAGCGGACATGCCGGTCGTGGTCTCGCTGCTCAACAGCTACTCGGGCTGGGCAGCGGCGGCGGCGGGGTTCATGCTCGCCAATGACTTGCTGATCGTCACCGGCGCGTTGGTCGGCGCCAGCGGCACCATTCTCTCGATCATCATGTGCCGCGCGATGAACCGCTCGATTCTCAACGTGGTGTTCGGAGGTTTCGGCACCGGCGATTCGAAGCCCGGCCCCGCCGCGCAGATGGTCGGCGAGGTGCGCGAGGTGAAGAACGACGAGCTGGCCCAGAAGCTGCGCGAAGCGAAGAGCGTGGTGATCGTGCCGGGCTACGGCATGGCGGTTTCTCGGGCGCAAGGCGCGGTCAAAGAGCTCACCAATTCACTGCGCGAGCAGGGCGTGAACGTGCGCTTCGCGATTCACCCCGTCGCGGGTCGCTTGCCTGGCCACATGAACGTGCTGCTCGCCGAGTCGGGCGTGCCTTACGACATCGTGATGGAGATGGAGCACATCAACCCCGATTTTCCGACCACCGACGTGGTGCTGGTCATCGGAGCGAACGACATCGTCAACCCGGGCGCGCTCAATGACCCCAACTCGAGCATCTACGGCATGCCCGTGCTCGAGGTGTGGAAGTCGAAGATGACGGTGGTGCTCAAGCGCGGCATGGCGGCCGGGTATGCCGGCGTCGAGAACCCGCTGTTCTACATCGACAATACGCGCATGCTCTTCGGCGACGCGCGCAAGTCGATCGAGGCGTTGGTGCAGGCCGTGCGAAACTGAACGCGCTTCAAGTCGCGGCGAGCCCTCCCCGGGTGAGCGAGAACGGGCTAGGTTGTCTCCACCGTGAGACATCATTTCAGCAAGGTCGAGCTGCAGAATCTGGGGCCGGTGAAGCGAGCGACGCTCGAGCTTGCTCCTTTACATGCGCTGATTGGCCCGAACGACGCGGGCAAGACTACGACGTTGCGCGGTCTCCAGACGATGTGTGACCTGCTGAAGGGCGACCCGCAATCGTTTCAGACGCGCTTCGCCGAAAAGGGGAGCATCGACGCGACAGGGACTTCGTTTCGGTTCACGTATTCACGTGGTGGCGGGTTTGAGTATTTCGATCTTGTGGGTGGAGCGCTGGCGAGCCCTCCCGACGATCGGCATGCCGAGGCCCTCTTGCTCCGGCTCGACCCGGACGAACTGCGCGTTGAGACGGACCTCATCGCCGACAACCAACGGCTGAGTCTTCTCAATGAGCGCGGTCGCGGGTTAGGGGCACTCCTCGATGCAATCAACGCACGCGATGTTCAGAAGTACCTCTCAATCGAGCATGAGCTCGTGGCTCTTTTCCCGAGCGTAGCGGGCTTTCGCCTTTGGACGACGCCCAGCGGCCGCCGAATGGTCGGCGTACGCCTCAAGAATGGAGCAGAGATTCGGCCCGATCGAATGTCGGAGGGAATGCTCTATTTCCTCGCTTTCGCGGTTCTGAAGCACGTCTCGCCCGTCGCGCTCATATTGGTGGAGGAACCAGAGAACGGGTTGCACCCCTTACGAATCGCTGACGTTATGAACGTGTTGAAAGAGGTCTCGAAGACGACGCAAATCGTCTTGGCAACGCACAGCCCACTGGTAGTCAACGAGCTTGAACCGAGCCAAGTCACTCTGGTGCGGCGCACCGAGGCCGAGGGCACGACGTTCACCCCTATCTCTCAAACCCTGAATTTCGAGAAACGTTCGAAGATCTACGCACTCGGCGAACTGTGGCTCAGCTACGCCAATGGCATTGACGATCGGCTGGAGTCGACCACGTCATGAAATTGTTCGTGGCGGGCGAGGGGGAGCACGAATTGGGGAAGTGGGTGGAGTCAGCCGAGAACCGAAGCAGTTCACGGAGGACCGATGGTGTGCTCGCCGAGCTCTTTCGCCTTTCACACCCTTCTGCAGCTGTACTCGGGGCGGTCGCCTGGCGAAGAATCGTCAAGTATCGAGCCGGCAAGCATGCGTCGAATGAAGAGCGCAACTGGCTTGGCGCACTGAACCAGGCCGAGGAGTCGGGAGCCGACGTCTTCATCTGGGCGCGTGATACCGATGGCGACTCCCACCGCGCCGACCAATTGCGCCGTGCTTCGACTTTTGCGGAGCCTTCGACCATGCAGATCGCGGGGGGCGTCGCAGACCCGTGCCTTGAGTCTTGGATGGTGGCGATCGCTCGGGCGCATGCCGACCCGGACTCATTGACTGTCTCGAAACTCGCGAAAATCGCGAGCGAGAACGAAATCGACAGCGAAGAACAAATGGTTGAGCTGGTGAAAGCCCGTGGGCAGGAGGGCAACTTTGGTTCGCCAAGCTTGCGGGCGGCTCATTCGTGCCGCACGCGTTAGACCTCGCAGCGATGAGAACTCATAGCTCTTGATCTGGCGCTGCCGACCGCGAGAACTCATGCCGGCCCGAATGCTTTTGGGCGTTAACGCGCGAGTCAGATCGAGGCGCTGAGAGACACCGTGCGAAACTGAAGGCCGCTCAGGCGATCGGCACCATCCACCCGTGGGGGTCGGGCTTGGTGCCGCGTTGAATGCCGCTGATGTGCTCGTAGAGCGTGGTGGCGACCGGGCCGGGCTTGCCGTCGTGAATCAGCACTGATTCGCCAGCGAATGACAGCTCGCCGACCGGGCTGATCACCGCCGCGGTGCCGGTGCCGAAGACCTCTTTCAAGGTGCCCTCCGTGTGCGCCGCGCGCAGCTCTTTGACCGACAGCGGGCGCTCTTCGACGACCAGCGAGTGTTCTTTCGCAAGGGTGATCACCGAGTCGCGGGTCACCCCAGCGAGAATCGAGTCTGACAGGGGCGGGGTCACCAGGGTTTTGCCGATCAACACGAACAGGTTCATCGTGCCGACCTCCTCGACGAGATCGTGCTTCGCGCCGTCGAGCCAGAGCACCTGATCAAAGCCAAGCTTCTTGGCCTTCTGCGCGGCGTTGAGCGAGGCGGCGTAGTTGGCCCCGGCTTTGACGGCGCCCAGGCCACCGCGGGGCGCACGCACGTCGTGGGTCTCGACCCAGATGCGCACGCACTTGAGGCCCTTGCCGCCGTAGTAGGCCCCGACTGGCGAGGCGATGATGAAGTAGCGGTAGGTGGTCGCGGGTCGCACGCCCAAGAACCCCTCGGTGGCGATCAGCGTCGGGCGCAAATAGAGCGAGGTGCCCTCAGCCTTCGGCACCCAATCGGCGTCGATTTGAGTCAGCACCTGCGCGGCGGCCAACATCTGGGCCTCTTCGGGGTGCGGCATGCTCAGGCGAGGCGCTCCAGCGGCCATGCGTCGAGCGTGCATCGACGGGCGAAACATTCGAATCACGCCGTCGTCGCCGCGAAAGGCCTTCGAGCCCTCGAACATCGCCTGGCCGTAGTGAAAAACGCCGGCGGCCGGGTCGATTTGAAACGGTGCGTACGGCTCGATTCGCGCGTCGTGCCACCCGGCCTTGGTCGTGTAGTCCATGGCGAAGAGGTGGTCCGTGAAGAACCGGCCGAAGCCCAGGTCGGCTTCAGGCGGCTTCTGCTTCGGAGACGAGGTTTTGCTGATCCGAATATCCATGGCGACTCCAAGGCTCAGGCGAAGCAACCCCTTACAACGCGACAGGTTTCAAACAAGCGGTGTCTTCACTGAATGACGCCGAGCAGCGAGAGACCGAGAAGCACACTGAACAGGCCCACCAAGGTGATGATCGGCGGCAGCCAGACGTTCGCGCGCGTGACGCCCTGGGCCTTGAGCAGCTGCCACGAGGGTTGCCAGTCATTGCCAGCGATCACCGAATAGGTAATCGCGCCAGGCCACAGGAACATGTTGGGGATTTTGAGGATCGACAGCATCACCAGGCTGTAAAACCCAATCAGCAGCGCCGCATGAATTGCGTACTTGCGAGCGGCGGTGCGATGCCCGAGCCGCGAGTAGTTCAGGCAGAGCAAGACGGCGGCGAGGGCTGGGTTGAGCAGACCTCCGACACCCTTGATGTAGCCCGCGGGCCAGAAGCGCACGGTGGTCGCGATGCGGGTGATGCACCCGTCGCACAGCTTTTGCGCGCCAAGTGCAGAGACCCGAGGCACGAACGCACCACAGCGCTCGCAAGTGACCATCGGCGGCGCGAGGCCTTCGACACTCAGCATTCGACCAGGTTCACGGCCAGCCCGCCGCGCGCGGTCTCTTTGTACTTGCTCGACATGTCGGCGCCGGTCTGTCGCATCGTGGCGATGACCTTGTCGAGCGAGACGTTGTGTTTGCCGTCGCCCGAGAGCGCGAGGCGTGCCGCGTTGATCGCCTTCACGCTGCCCATCGCGTTTCGCTCGATGCACGGCACTTGCACCAGGCCGCCGATCGGGTCGCAGGTGAGGCCCAGGTTGTGCTCCATGCCGATTTCAGCGGCGTTCTCGACCTGCTCGGGAGTACCGCCCATCACCTCGGCCAAGGCTCCGGCGGCCATCGAGCAGGCCACGCCGACCTCGCCCTGGCAGCCGACCTCGGCCCCGGAGATGGAAGCGTTCTTCTTGTAGAGCACGCCGATCGCCGCGGCGGTGAGCAAGAAGCGAACGGTGCCCTCGTCATCGGCGTTGGGTACGAAGCGCCGGTAGTAGTGCAGCACGGAGGGGATGATGCCCGCCGCGCCGTTGGTGGGCGCAGTGACCACTCTGCCGCCAGCGGCGTTCTCTTCATTCACCGCGAGGGCCCAGAGGTTCACCCAGTCCATCACGATGAGGGGGTCGACGGCGCCACGGTGCTCGGCGCGAAGCCGGCGGTTCAGCGCCGAGGCGCGACGCTTGACCCGGAGGCCGCCCGGCAAGATGCCCTCGTGCTCGACGCCGCGCTTCACGCACGCTTCCATCGCGTGCCAGATCTCGAGAATCTCGGCCTTGATGTCGGCGCCCGGTCGCGAGGCCTGCTCGTTGCGCAGCATGACGGTGCTGATCACCAGCCCGCTCTGGTTGCAGTGGTTGAGCAGGTCTTGGCCGGTCTCGAAGGGGTACGGCACGGTGGGGCCCGTGGTTGACGCGCCGGCGCCCTCGGCGAGCCCCTCGTTGTTCACGATGAACCCGCCGCCGACCGAATAGTAGACGCGTTGGTCGAGCTGCGTGCCCTGCGCATCGAACGCGGTGAAGCGCATGCCGTTGCTGTGCAGGGGCAGCTTCTCTTTGCGGTGAAAGAAAATCGACTCGGCGGGCTTGAAGCTGACGGGCCTGCGGCCGAGCAATGACAGCGTGCCCTTGGTGATGATCTGGTTGATGCGCGCGGTGACGCCGTCGACGTCGACGGTCTTCGGGTCTTCGCCTTCGAGCCCGAGCATCACCGCGAGGTCGCTGCCGTGACCGCGGCCGGTGAACCCGAGCGAGCCGAACAGCTCGACCTTGAGCGAGGCGGTGCGCTCGAAGAGCTCAGACTCGGCGAGGCGCTCAGCGAAGCGTCTGGCGGCGCGCATCGGGCCGACCGTGTGCGAGCTCGATGGGCCGATGCCGATCTTGAACATGTCGAAGACGCTGATGTGCATGGCGAGCGCACAGCTATCACTTGCCGACGTTTGCTCCTGTTGAGAACCGATGGCGCAACGCGTTGGCATGGCACCAGGTTTCGCTCACTTCGCTGCCACGGTAGCGGGCAACCCCGCGAGACCGCGATCACCCCTACACGCACGCACCTTGCGGCACCTCTGCTCCGAGAACTCTGTATCGGAGGCAGTCATGTCGGCAGTCACCATCGCGCGAGTCAAAGCAACATTGAATGAATCAGCGGGCACGCGGTTCGAGCTGGCCCTGCAAGCGGTACTGATTCTCAACATTGGCGATGCAGTGCTGACGTCATGGTGGGTTGCCACCGGTTGGGCCACTGAGGCGAACCCACTGATGAACCGTGTGCTCGAGCTTGGAATTGGCCCGTTTCTTTTCACCAAGGCGGTGATCGGCATGACCGCGGTGTTGATCTTGAAAGCGCACCAGAAGCACCTGCTCTCGAAGATCGGCCTGGTGGCGATTCTGGCCGCGTACCTCGCGGTGATTGGTCTTCACCTCTCGCACGGCGCGCACCGGCTCAACGAAGGCACGCTGATCGCCAGCATCGACGGCGATTCAGGCGACTTCAACGCCGCCGAGTTTCACCTCACGGGGCATTGAGCACGAACACGATGTCTCCGCTGGTGCGGCTCATCGTGAGCCCACTGCTCGGAGGAAACTCCGCCAGCGCCTCGGCTCGCAGCTTCGGAGCGTGATCGCGTTCGTACCGCGCGAACGCCTCGCGTGATTCGAACTGGTAACGACACTCGAGGTGCTTCGCGTCGAACTGAACCAGCTCGACCTTGCGCGCTCCGGCGGCGAGCACGTCGGGCAAGTGCGTCGCTTGGAGCCACGCCGACCACGCAGCCAACGTCGCTTCGTGCTCGGCCTCTGATTTCACGGTGTAGGCAAAAGTCATCTGCGCAGCCTGCCCCAAAACCCGTCTGTGCGGCTATGTACGTCGCTGTGGCGCCGCGCCAGAACCGTGCACGTGGTGGCTGCAGATGAAATGATGACCAGATGCGGTTCTCTCTCATCGCCCTGCTCGTTTCGCTGTCGGCGATGGGTGCTCCGTCGCGCAAACCAGTCGTGGCGATCTTGCCAGCGTCATCGAGCGCGGAGTCGCTCTCGAAGCTCGGGCTGTTGATCGAAGCGCGGGCCTCCGAGCTGATTGAGAGCTCGGGCAAGACGAGCGAGCTGCACGTGCGCCAGGTGTTGGCGATGGCCGAGGCTGAGAGCCTCGACGCCGCGGCGTTGGCTGACCCGAAGAACCGGGCCCTCATTCGCTCGGCGTTGGGCGCAGATCAGCTCGTCGCGGTGAGCCTCGAGAGCAAGGGCACAGGGCTGCAATTGATCATCGAGTCGAGCGCGGGCAAGACCGCGACGGTGCAGCTGCCCGCGGCCTGGCCCGAGGCGCTGGTGCAAGGCAGCGAGGCCGTCGCGAAGGCGGTCACGGGAGTCGCGGTGAAGCGCGCTCCGACGCAGCCCGAGTCGAAGTCAGCCGACGCGCTGGTGGCGTTGGCCGATTGCTACGCGGTCACGATTCGGCAGCCGATGGCGATTGAGACTCCGGCGGTGCTCGACCCGGGTGACATCGATGGAGCGATCGCCGCGTGCCGAAAGGCCGTCGAGGCCGACCCTTCGCTGCACTTCGCGCAAGCCACCCTCGCGTTGGCGCTGGCGATCAACGGAGACGATGCCGCCGCGGCCAAAGCGCTCAGCGGGCTGGCCGATGCCGATGACGTGGTCGAGCCCTACAGCCTGGCGCGGTTCTGGTTGCTCACCCGCTACCAGTCGAACGAAGCGGGCCTGGCGTACCTGCGCAGCATCGTGATCAAGCACCCCACAGAAGTCATCGCGCGCTTCGCGCTGGCCGAGACGCTCGCGCTGCTCAACGACAACGCGAAGGCGGTCGAGGCGTGGAACGAGGTGCTGCAGCTGCTCCCGAATTCGCCCATCGTGTTGGGCCGCTTGAGCCGTGCGCAGGCCCGCGCGGGGAAGAAAGAAGAGTCGGTGGCGACGGCGAAGAAGGCCTTGGAGCTCGCTCCGCTGAGCCACGATGCGCGGTTGCAGTTGGCGAGCCGGTACATCGACGTGCAGCGACCCGATGAGGCGATCGCCACGCTCAAGCCGCTGACCGACGCCCGCGACCCTCGGGGCGAGCACCTGCTTCGCCTCGGCTGGGCGTACTGGCTCAAGGGTGATGCCGAGCGAGCGGCGACGTTTTTTCAGGCCGCGCTCGACCGGGCCACCGCGGCATCGGAGTGGCGTACGCGCGGCCGTTCTTTCTACAACCTGGCGTTGGTCGAGGCGAAGCGCGGGCACACCGACGCGGCGCGGGTCGCGCTCAAGGCCTCACTGCAGACCGGGTTTCGCATGAAGGCGCTCGACACCTCGCTGATGAACGTCTCACGCGAGGTCGAGCGCACCAGCCAGGGCTTCGACGGCGGCAATCGGGTCTCGCTGGTGCCTCGCGAGTCGAGCCTGTTTCCCATCGACATGTTCGGTGAGCTCGAGCCGTTGGCGAAGAAGCCTCCGCCGCCCGAGGGTCTCGTGCTATTTCGTTTCTGAAGTGATGGCCCTGCCCGACGGTTTTCTCGCTGCGCTCTCGCGCGATTTTCCTGCTGATTTCGGCTCGGTCGACGCCGCCGATCTCGCCACCTGGGGCCGCGACTGGACGAAGGTGTACGCGGCCGCGCCGTCGATGGTGGTCTGGCCTCGAACGACCGACGAGGTCGCCAGGGTGGTCAAGCTCGCCAACACGTTCAACGTGGCGATCGTGCCCTCGGGTGGTCGCACCGGCCTCGCGGGCGGAGCGGTCGCCAAGAACGGCGAGGTGGTGGTCTCGCTCGATCGCATGCGCACGATGCACCCGATCGATGCGCTGGGCATGACCGTGCGGGTTCAAGCCGGGGCGATCACCGAAGCGGTGCATCAGTACTGCGCCCAAGCGGGCCTGTTCTGGCCAGTCGACTTCGCGTCGAAGGGCTCGAGCCAGGTGGGCGGCAACATCGCCACCAATGCGGGCGGCGTGCGGGTGATTCGCTACGGGCTGACCCGAAACTGGGTGCTGGGGCTCCAGGTGGTGACGCCGACGGGTGAGGTGCTCGAGCTCAATGGGTCGCTCGAGAAGAACAACACCGGCGTCGACCTGCGGCAGCTGTTCATCGGCTCCGAGGGCATTCTGGGCATCGTCACCGAGGCGACGCTCAAGCTGACGCGGCTGCCCGAGCACGTCGACGTGTTCTTGTTCGCGCTGAGCAGCTTGCAGGCGGTGCTCGACCTGTTCGCCGAGGCGCGCAGCGGGCCATTCACGGTGATGGCGTACGAGTTCTTCACCGACCGGTGCGCAGGCCGCCTCGAGAAGCACCGCGCCATTCGGCCGCCCTTCGAGACCAAGGCCTCGCACTACGTGTTGCTCGAGGTCGAGAACTCGAAGCCGGGCGCGCTCGACGCGTGGCTGGGCTCGCTGTTCGAGCGCGGGTTGGTCACCGACGGCACGCTCGCCGCAGGGTCTGAGCAGCAGAAATTCTTGTGGAGCCTGCGAGAGGGCATCTCGGAGAGCCTCTCGGCCACGGGGCTGCCGCACAAGAACGACATTTCATTGCCGATTTCAGGGCTCTCGGCGTTCTGCGAAGCGCTCGAGGTGTTGCTGGCGCAGCGCTACCAAGGCTGGGAGCTGTGTCTGTTCGGGCACATCGGCGACGGCAACCTGCACGTGAACATCATGAAGCCCGACGCGATGGAGAAAGCCGAGTTCTTCTCGAAGACCCATGCGGTCGACGCCGACATCTTCGACCTCGTGCGCAGGCATCACGGGAGCATCAGCGCCGAGCACGGCATCGGGTTGCTCAAGCGCGACTTTCTGGGCCATTCACGCAGCCCGGCGGAGATCGCGTTGATGCGGCAGCTGAAGACCGTGCTCGACCCGAAGGGCCTGCTGAACCCGGGCAAGGTCCTCTAGTTTTTTACTTCTTCACGTAGTCGCCGCGGAGCGGACCCGAGGTGAGCGACAAGGTCTTGTCTTTAATCGAGTACGAGATCGACCCCGCCGAGACAGAGTCGCGCGAGTCGGCCATCGCTGCCTGGTTGTCGGCGTCGTTGACGCAGGCCTTTCGCTCGAGGGTCGACGCGCTCTTCCCGTTGAGCGTGAGCTTCCCCGCGCCGTCGGTGGAGTAGGTCATGCCGGTGACGGTGCGAATGGCGCTGCAGCGGGGGTACACGGCGGTGGCAGGCGCTGACTGCCTGGTGTCGATGAGGGTGAATTTGAGGTCGGTCTCGAAGCGCACGCTCAGCTCGCACGACTGAATGTCAGACGGCATGTTTTCGTCGCCGAAGCAGGTGGCGTTGGCCCACGTACCGGTGAGCGGGTCATCAGGGCCTTTGCCTCCGCAACCGATGAGAGAAAGAAGTGCTGCGAGTGGTACCGCGATTCGAATCGTCATTTGGTCTGTCTGCCTTTGGGCCGGCCACACGGGTGCGTCGCGCAAGGCTTGTGCAAGCACCGAGCCCTGCTCGTCGTCGCCTGTGGGTGCCCAACCTGCGCGCAGGAGCGCCCCGCCGTGGCGTCTCGGCACGCAGTTGCTGCAAGCCGTGGGGTGTCAGCTCAGCGCGCGCGCCTTGATGGTGGTCGGTAACTTGTGCAGCGCCTCGGTGACCTGCTTGGTCATCTGGGCATCGAGATCCATGATCAGGTAGCCGATGTCGGGGTTGGTCGAGAGCAGCTGCGCGTGAATGTTCGCGTTGGCATCGGCGATGACGCGGTTCACGTCGCGCAGCACGCCGGGCACGTTCTGGTGCACGTGAATCAAGCGATGCGTGGTCGGCGTGACGCCCAGCTCGACCTGGGGGAAGTTGACCGACCCCGCTGACGAGCCCGAGGTCACGTACTTCTCGAGGCTGGTCGCGACCTCTCGGCCGATCGCCTCTTGTGCTTCGAGCGTCGAGCCGCCGATGTGCGGGGTGAGAATCGTGTTCGGAGCCCCCTGCAGCACGGTCTTGAACCCCTCGGCCGTGTTGCCCTCTGGCTCCTCAGGGTAGACGTCGACCGCGGCCCCACCCAGCTGCCCGCTCTTGAGCGCGGCGGCGAGCGCCTCGAGGTCGACCACCGTGCCTCGGCTCGCGTTGATCAGACACGCGTCTTTTTTCATCTTCGCCAGCTGCGCTGCGCCGATCATGCCTCGGGTCTGCGGCGTCTCGGGCACGTGCAGGGTCACGAAGTCAGCCTGCGAGAGCACCTCATCGAGCTTGCTGAACGGTGCGTTGTTCGAGAGCGGCAGCTTGGTGCCCACGTCGAAGTAGGTGACCCGCATGCCGAAGAACTCGGCCAGCACGCCGACCTGCGAGCCGATGTGGCCGTACCCGACGATGCCGAGGGTCTTGCCGCGCACCTCGCGCGAGCCGGTGGCGAGCTTCTTCCACGTGCCTTTGTGCATCTCGGCGCTGCGGTCGCCGAGCTGGCGGCTGAGCATGATGATCTCGGCTAACACCATCTCGGCGACGCTGCGGGTGTTCGAGAACGGCGCGTTGAACACGCAGACCCCGCGCCGCATCGCTTCTTCGAGGGCGATCTGGTTGGTGCCGATGCAGAACGCGCCGATGGCCATCAGCTCTTTGGCCTCGGGCGAGTTGAGCACCCGCTTGGTGACGTTGGTCTTGCTGCGAATGCCGAGAATCTGAACGCCCGCGAGGTTCTTGATGAGCTCGTCTTCTTTGAGCGCTCCGTTGAGCCGGCGAATCGTGTACCCGCTGGCGATCAACTGCGCTTCAGCGACGGCGTGAATGTTCTCGAGCAACAAGACCGTGGTCATGCCTGACCAAATAGCGCGATGCGTCACGAGGTGCACGCTGAACAACGCGGTTGGTGACAGCCCATGGGCGTGGTTGCCTGTCGGCCCATGCGCGTCTGGTGGGTGGTGGCGGTACTGGCGGTGTCTGGGTGCGCGAGAAAACACGCCTCTGCCGCCCAACCGGAGTGGAAGCAGCGGCCGCTCGTCGAAGCGGGTCTGAGCTTTCAGATGCCCTTCGAGCCGGTGCGCACGAACGAGACGATCAGAAACATCAAACAGACCACCGTGTACCACAGCGAGTACGCGGGCGCGCATTACTGGGTGTGGGTCTACGACGTGTCGAACATTCAGACCCGCATCGACGACGACGGGTTGCTGACCGCGATGATTCAGGCGGTGCTCAAGAGCGACCACGGCTTCGAGAAGCACCCCTTCACGTTGGGCTCGCACTTCGGCGGTGAGCTCTCGGGGGCGATACAGGCGCGCCAGTACAAAGAAGCTCCTGAAGGTGGCTGGCTCGTGTGCCGAATGTTCGTCGACCCAAAAGCGAAGCGCGGCGTGATGTGGATGGGCGTCGCTCCGCCAGACCGCGCCGCTGACGCGCGAACGTTCGTCGAGTCGGCGCAAGACGAAGTGCCGTAGGCGGTTGCGAGTGTGTGCATGCCACTGCGCCGGTGTGCAGCGTCTTGCACGACGTCGGTGAAGCGTCGGTCGAGAACGACCCTGACGCCGCCACCTTGAACCTGGCCCGACCGCTGCTTTGAGTCGCGGCCGTGAACACACCAATCAAGCTGCTGGTGGCGTTGAGCGCAGTGGCGATTCTGCCCGCGTGTGAGCCACCGGACCTGAAATGGGGGGGCTGGCAAGACCTCGGCGGTCCGTCGAAGTCGAGTTACCTTCGCGTACTCCGAGGGCGAGCGGCCAATGACCTGTGGGCGGCCCGTGACGACGGCGACGTCTACCACTGGGACGGCAACTCATGGTCGTCAGCCGGCGATCTGTACGGCTACCACGAAGCGTATGACCTCCAGTTCATCGGCGGGTCGGCCATCTGGGTGGTGGGCGACCAGGCCGCCTACCGATCGGAAGATGGGGCTCCATTTCGCCGTGTTGACGCACTCACGCCCGCGACGTTCAGACGCGTTTGGGGTTTGAGCGCGGACGATCTGTGGGTTCAGTGGGAAGACGCCTCGGGACAAACAGGCGTGCTCCGGTGGAATGGTCAGGGGTGGCGTCAAGTGGCGGAGCCCTTCATACCCACGCGATCCGTATCGGGCCCTATGACGCAAGCGCTTGAGGGGGCTGATCGGCAAGCATCGGCTTGATCGCAGCACCTCCGATGAATTGAAGGTCGAGAGTGGTGCCGAGCGACAGTGCGTTCCACGCGAGTCGTTGG
>JANLPS010000406.1:0-10181 GCA_031367385.1 Archangium sp.
CCGTTTGGGGTCTCGAAGGTCACGACGCCAGTCTCTGGAGCGCCCTGCACCATGCTGATGGGTGAGCCTTCACACCGAGGGCATGTGTCGCTCGCGCGTGGGCGATACCGCAGCTGACAGCGTGAGCAACGCACCCAGCGCTGTTCAACGGCTCCGATACCCATCGTTGCGGCTTGATCCACGAGGTGTCCCTTGCTGCGTCGACGCTTGATTGCGCCCGCGGTTGGGAGGCATTGCGAAGTTCATTCCCCCGTCGAGCGCCCAGCAATTGCGGAGGCCTGGCCGCTGGTTTCGGCCCGGAGTGAGTGGCCAAAGCTCACCGGGCTGAGCCCCCAAGTCTCAGCAACCCCCTGCGACCCAGCTCTCCAAACGACATCGCGCACGGTCACATCACGTTGACCCATGGGGCTGGTAAACGGCGCCGCTTGACATGTGCATGTGCGTGCATCTATACACCATGCATGCGTGGCTCTCAGGCGCTCAATCGCGAAAAAGCAGCGAAGGCATGCGTCGAGGTGCTCGACACGACCTTCTTCAAAGCCCTCTGTGAGCCGGCGCGAGTCGCTCTGCTTCGCGAAATCGTTCTCAAGGGGCGCGCTGACGTGGGCACCATTGCTGCGAGCGCTCCGCAAGACCGTTCGGTGACCGCGAGACACCTGCAGGTGATGGAGCGCGCCGGTCTCTTGAAGTCTTCTTCAGAGGGTCGCAACACGTTCTACGACATCGATGCCCCGGCGATTCTCGCTCGCCTCGATCAAATGACCACGCTCATTCGAGCGGTGTCGGCGATCTGCTGCCCTCCGAACACCCCCTGATTTTTTTTACCCAGATACGTGCATATGCGTGCACATGAACACAGAAAGAAGAGCATCATGCGTTACAGATGGGTGCAGCGCAGCGTCGGAGCCGTCGTGGGGGTCATCGTCGCGTGGGGCGTGCTCGCATATCGCAGTGGCGCGTGGCTGCCGTCACAAACGAGCGTGATTGCGCCTGGGCAGTTCACCAATGACGGCTTCTCTGACCAAAAGAAGGTCGCCCATCTCTCAGTGGGCGATGTGGCTTACCTCGATGAAGGGCAGGGGCCGGTCATCGTGCTGTTGCACGGCTGCCCCTTCAGCGCCTTCGAGTGGCAGGCGGTCTTGCCGCTGCTGCGTCGAGACCACCGGGTCATCGTGCCTGACCTCTTCGGCTTGGGCGATACGCCGGTCACGCTCAATGACGATTACCGATTGCCACGCGACGCGCAGATGGTGGCGGAGCTGATGACTTCGCTCGGCATCTCAGCAGCCGACATCGTTGCCCATGACCACGGCGGAGCGGTACTTCAGCTGTTGATGCAGCACGCACCGCAGCTGATCAATCGCGCGGTCATGAGCAACGTCGAAGCGTATGACGCGTGGCCGAGTGCGCCTGAGCTGCCGTACCTCAAGGCCATCGTCAGCCCGCTGCTTTCTCCGCTGATGTTTCACTTGCTGCAGTTCGAGGCCGTTCAGCGCGAGGTCTTCTCGATCGCCGTACACGATGAGGCCACGCTCACCGCCGACGTCTTGCGAGGTTGGGTCTCACCTCACGTCGCAAGCCCCGCGCGGTGGCAGCGGCTGAGGCGCTTTTTTGCCTGGCAACTCGACCCCGAGCACCAAAAGGTGACCACCGGGGCCGTCGAAGCGATGCGACGGTTTGATCGGCCCGTCTTGTTGGTGTGGGGCGTCAGAGACAGCAACTTCGGGCTCCCGTTGGCTCAGCGCCTGGCCCGCGACATTCCTGGTGTTCGAGGTATTGAGCAGCTCGAGCGGTCTGCGCACATGCCCATGGTCGAAGAGCCCGGCGCCTACGCGAACGCGGTGCTCGAATTTCTCGATCACGGGCGGGTCGAAGACGCGGCACAGGCGAATGCCGATCACGCGCGCACCGCTGGAGCCTCACGATGAACCTCTCGCTGGTCGAGACCATTGGGGTACCAACGACGTTCGTCACGCTGTGGCTCCTCGAGCGCCGGCGCCCGGCCCGCGCGTTCGCACCGGTGGCGAATTGGGCAGCCTCCGGCATCGGCTTCTTCGTGCTCACGGCAACGGTAGGCAGCGTGGTCTCGATGCTCTGGAAAGCCAGCCCGCTGAGCCAACACTCGCTGTTGCACTTGCAGCAGTGGGGCTTCGCGAGCCTGCCGATTGCGTTGGCGGTGCTGACGCTGGCGCACTACTGGTGGCATCGCGCGGAGCACCATTTTGATTCTCTCTGGGTGCGCACCCATCAGCTTCACCACAGCGTTCTGCGAGTCGACATTGCAGGCGCGTTCTTCGTTCACCCTGCCGAGGTCGCTGCCAAGATGACACTGTCATTCTTGGTCTTGGTGGCCGTGCTGGGCGTGGCTCCCGAGGTCGCGGTCGTCGTGACAACCGCCTTGGCGATGCTCAGCATCTTCGAACATTGGAACGTTCGCACCCCGCGGTGGCTCGGGTACTTGATTCAACGGCCCGAGATGCATTGCCTGCACCACGAGTTTCAAGTGCACCGCCGCAACTATGGGCTGCCGGTGTGGGACTTGCTGTTCGGTACCTTCGAAAACCCAACCACCGTTGACGTGAAGGTCGGCTACGAGCCAGCAGCCTCGATGCGAATCGCCGACATGCTGCGCTGGCGCGACGTGAACGCCAAGCCATAGGCCCGCGTCGCTACAGCATCGCTGCCAGCGGCGCAGAGGTGCCGCCGGGCCGCACGACACCGAACGAGTCCATCGGTACGCCGAGCCCGGTCGAGAGCGCGGTCAGAAACGAGTTGACCGTCATGCCGTTGGGCGGCGGCTCGCCCCAGCCTTCATCGGTCGGCCCCTCGAGGTAGCGCCCTCCCGTTCGCAAGGGGCCCCCCGCGTCGCCGATGACGATGAAGCGCTGGCTCGACCCATTGTGATGGTCAGGCCCTGAATCGCTGTACAGCACCACGATCGTGTCATCGATCAACCGCCGGCCGTCAGGGCCAGGCGCCTCGAGCTTGCGCAGAAACGCGGCGACCTGATCGCTGAGCCACTTCCACAGAATGGTTCGCGACGCCATATAGGTCGGGTCGTGGCCTTGATCGGCGATGAAGCCTTGCTCTTCGAAGATGGTGCCCACGTGGGGGCCGATGAAGCGGGGAAAATGGGAATGGCTGTTGCCGCCGCCGATGCTGCAGCCGACCACGTTGGTCATGCCGCACTGCAAGGCGGTGACTGCCGCGTCGAGCATCCCAGGCAGCTCCGCCACCACGCCTCGATCGGTGCCGAGCTGGGCCGAGGTCGCGCATGCCCCGGCCGCGCGGCGCTTGTCGTAGGCGTCGAGCGAGCCCAAATACCCATCGAGCTTGCGGCGCTCTTCACCCGCGAGCTTCGAGCGCAGCGAAGTCACGTCGGTGCGAAGCCGCGTCATCACCCGCTTGGTGTCAGCTTCTCCGGCCTGGGCAGCGGCCGACCCGGGAAAGAGGCGCTCGAACAGCACGCTCTCTCTGACCGGGTACGGCACTGGCTGATTCGGGCCCGAGGCGAAGAGCGATTGGTGCACCAACCGCGTCGGGTCGTTGTCGATGCCGAAGAGCAGGGCAGGCATGGTGCCAGCCGCCGAGAGCTTCGCGCCGAGCAGTTGATCGATGGTCGCGGCCCTGGGCGCAGCGTCAGCGTCAGCCCCGCCATCACACGGAGTGCACGACAACATGCCGTACCCCGCGCTGTGCTGCGTGCCCGGCACCGCCAACGAGAGCCCCGAGACGATGAGGGTCTTCGACCTCCACGGGTTGAGCGGCGCGAGCGACGGGTGAAAGCTCCACTCGGTCTCGCTGGTGCGCGAGGGTCGACCGAGAAAGACATCGGGGAGCCCCGCGCCCAGGCTCAAGAAGACGACCTTCTTGCTGGTCGGCACCGCGCCGTATGCCGTGCCATGGAGCAG
The DNA here is from genome assembly GCA_031367385.1 of Archangium sp. Lineage (GTDB taxonomy): Bacteria > Myxococcota > Myxococcia > Myxococcales > Myxococcaceae > JAEUJT01. Next base: position 3,912 of record JANLPS010000406.1, read on the forward strand.
GGCGGCGATGGGCGCCAACACCCGGGCTCCGCTGCCCAAGGCCACCGCGCGCAAAAAGCGCCGTCGCGACTCGTCAATTCGGCTCACGGCGTGACCTCGAGGCGTGGAGTGGTGGCCTGCCAGACAATCAGCTCTTCGATCACCGCGAGGGTGTCTTCATGGCTCGAGCGGTACAAGGCTTTGAGCCGCGCCAGCTCGCACTGGTCTTCACGCGTCGGTGTTCGGCCGACGTAGAAAGAAAACAGGTTGGTCACGTAGCAGTCGTGCACTGCCGGCGAATCGGCCAGCAGCTGCATCAGCTCGGTGGGCCCAGTGAAGGGCACCGCCGAGAACCCAGGCCCGTTGAGCACGCCCGCGGTGGTGACCGGAGCGCCGTTGTCGGTGCTCTGGGGCGCTCCGACGTGGTTGAAGGCTTCGAAGGCCCCGCCGAGGTCGTTCATCAGTACATGGCAGCCGGTGCAGCCGGCGCCGCTCGTCTTCTGCTCGACGGTCTGGCGGTACGTCAGCCCCGCATGCTCGGGGATCATCGGTATCACCCCGACCGGAATCGATGGCACCGGCATGCACAACAGCCGCTCGCGAATGAACCGCCCGCGGCGAACCATGTTGTTTCGATCTGGCTCGGAGAATGCTGCCAGCCACGCCGGTTGCGCCAGCACGCCGGGCCGGCCCTTGGCGACGATCACGCCTGGCATCGGGTTCTCGACCTTCCAGTTGGGCGCAGTCTCTTCAGAGAGTGAAATCTCTTCACTCGTCAACAGCGCCCGCAGCAACCCGGCGCGCGCGTGCCCGGTGACGTGGCGCTCGACCGCGGCCTCCACGTCGTCGATCATCTTCTGTTGGTTGTACGGGAGCTTGGGGTCCTTCCGAACCTTGAGCACCTTGTCCCACTGAAAGTATTCGCGCAGAAAACGCCGCAGCGAGGCCAGGTGCTGTGGCTCTTGCATCAACCGGCGAACCTCGGCCCGCAGCGTGGCCTCGTCGAGCAGGCCGTCGTGGGTGGCGAGCTCCCACAAGGGGGCATCGGCGGGGGTGCCCCGCAACGTGAACGACAGCAGCCGGCCGCGCTCGATCGAGCTCAGCCCCTTCGGGCCCCCCAGCTCGGGTCGAAAGATCATCTCAGGCGACATCAACAGCGAGCGGAGCATCAGCTCGATCGCCTTGCCCGGGGTCGCGCCGTCGGCTTGGTATGCGTCCATCTCGGCCATTCGCTCGGCCGCTTCGGTGGCAGACGGCGGGCGGCTCCACACGACGGTGCTCACGTTCTGAAATGCCTCAGCCCGGCACGCCGCAGTCGCCGGGTCGCACGACATTCGGTACCGCGCGGCGCTAGGCCCGGGCGCGATGGCTTCGGCGACGGTGCGAGAGACGGCCAGCAGCTCATCGAGCTCATACTCATCGACCGAATCGCCGGCGGGGAAGGTCGTGAAGAGGTCTGCCGGGTTGGTGCGCGAGAACGGCGCGACCACCGCGAAGGGCGTGTCTAGATACTGACCGCGCCAGTTGAAGAGTTGGTTGAGGGTGCTCACATAGGCGGGCGAATCGACCCGAAGCACGCGCTGGGGCAGGGCGGGCAGCACGTCGGTGCACACCACCGGCACCTCGGGGGCTGGTTCGGCATCTCCCGGGCCGGCTGGCCCTTCACCCACCGCCGAACCCTGCGAAATTGGGGCGAGAATCTGACCCGAGCAGGCGCACATCGCGGCAAGCAGGGCGAGGTTCAGGGTCCGCACTCAGGCACTTACCTTGAGCGCGACGCACCCTTCCCGCGCGCCAGCATTCTTCAGGGTCGGCAGGAGCTGATTTGGTACGGTGAGCCGAACATGAGCAAGGCCATCGAGCAGATAGTCGTGGGGTTTCACACTGCGGTCGACCGAGGCCTGCCGTGTGAGAGCTTGCCGAAGCCGCTGAAGGCCCAGTTCATCAAGTGGGTTGGCACCAACTACCCCGAGGTGGCTGAAAATGCCGACGTCGACGACCTCGAGGGGTACCTCATCGATGAGCACGAGGGCGTTGGCCCGATCGTCGACTTCTTCAAGACGCTGCCTGCGAAGAACCTGCCGGCCATCTTCAAAGATTTTCGAAAGCGCATCGATGCGTACTATTCGAACTCGACGCTCGACCCTGAAGACGAGCTCGAGAAAGCGGCCATCGACACGCGCAAGCGAATCGACGCGTTCTTGAGGAAGCAGGCGGGTTGATTTCAGTACTCGCAGACGACGTGCGCATCGGCCTGGGCGAGCTCGGCGCGCCGCTTGTACCGCGCGACCCAAATCATGACCGCCGGCCCGACCAGACACCCGAGCGCGCCGACCTTCGGGAGATGAATCGCCTCGGCCAGCCCGCTCACCAGGCCGCACACCAAAAACCCGGCGAGAAAGCCGAGGGCCAGCCCCGAAAACGAAACCGGGCCTGCGCGTCGATGACCACACTTGGGGCACTTCGAGAGCCTGATCAGGCGCTCACCCTCGGCTGAGGCATTCGAAAATGCGTCGATGCCCGCGCGCTCCTTCGCGGAGTCGCGCCCGACGCCATAGACCGCACTGCCGGTGCCCCGGCCACCGACCTGCACGCGCGCCTTCCACGTGAAGTTGCACTTGGGGCAGCTGACCTTCTCCGACCAGTCGAGCGCTGACTCTCGCTGGTACACGACATCGACTCTTGGAATGGGCACGGGTGCTGTGAGCTTACGCTGACCGGGCCCGCCGCCGAAGCGCTCTCAGCAGCTGCGCGAAGCGCTTCGGTGCGACGAACGTCGTCATCAATAGAGACGGCGCCGCCTTCGGGGCCGACAAGAAGGCCTTCGACTTTGCGCTCGACACGATTGTCTCAGGCTGATCTGACATGCGAGGTCAGGTGCCAGAATTCAAGTGAATGCTCGAAGGCCCCCGAGGTGTGACCCTCGGAGGCCCTTTCACACACTGTGTTTTCAGCCCGCGACCTTGGTCGGGTCAGCTGGAGGCCCCGACTCGCTGACCGTGCCAGCACTCGTCGTCGAATTGACGGGCTGCGGAGCAGGGGCGGGGGTCGGCGTTGAAGTCACCACGGGGACCTCGGCGGGGGTGCCCGCCTCGACCGGAGGCGGCTCTACCGGTTCGTCGACCTTCAACTTGTTCGGCGCTTTTCGCCGCCTCGGTATGTCGAGGCCATTCGCGGTCTGGAGCGCACGGCCTTCTCGGACACGCTCCGTCAGAACGAGGTAGACGTCGGACCATTTGGCATTGCTGGCTTCCGCCTTCGCGGTCGCCCTGGCCTCTGCTTTCTCCGTGCTTCGGTACTCTTTGACCAGCGAGCTGCCGAAGGCCGCCAACGCCTTTGAGGCCGGGTCGTGCATCGCCTCCAACGCCGGTACGACCAGCCGCTCCGCGACGTCGATGCCTTCGCCGTCGGTATCAACGGAGGTCAACGCGGGGTTGACTCGGATTGAGCCATAGCCAACAGCCATGTCATTGAAGGTGTCGATGTCTTGGGCCGCCTTCTTCGACGCAGCAATGCAGTCAGTCTCGACTGCTTTATCGGCTGCTGCGACGGCCCCGACCACGATCAGCTGGTCGCGGAGAGAAGTCACATTCGCCGCGGCGACACTGGCGACCTCATTGCCGTGCATTCGCTGCAGACCGACAATGGTTTCAGCTGCGGTCTCCAGCGCATCGGTGTCTCGCTTCTGGGTATACGTCTGTTGCTCTTCATTCATTTGCTTGCTCCTGGTAGCGCCAGCACGAGATGTGTTGGCGGACCGGGGCTTGTTCAAGAGTGGTGCCAGGCTGAATTCGAATTCTTTCAGGCGTTTCGCGAATGAGCACCGTCCGCGGCGGGAGACTGACCGTCTGTTTTCGAGAGTCGCGCGTGGTGATCGTCTGATTTCGGTGGCTCGAAGCGCGCGCGCACGGTGCAACTCGGGGGTTTCGGGGCCGTTTGGTCTTCGCCGAAGCCGCGCGGAGGCGCGATGTGGCCAGGTGCACGGTGCAGGTCACTATGTCCGGCCCGCTCATCGCTTGCCGGTAAGCGGGTGAGGGTACGAGGTGCCCAGGTGCACGCTGCGACGGCCGGTTTCGCAGCTGGTTTGCCCTTTCCGGGAAGCGTGCGCGGGTACGAAACCGTAAGGTGCACGCTGCACTTCAACGTGGCGCGGCGCGACTGCGCTTCGCGGTGAGCCCGTCAGCGGTCGAAGTGCCCAGTTGCATGGTGCAACTCGTCGCGTCGGGGAGTGGCTTCGCTTCGCGGTTAGCGCGAGAGGGTGTGCCGCGGTGGAGTGCACGCTGCAACGCATCACCTTCGGGCCTGGTTGGGCTTCGTCGGAAGCCCCAAGCTGGTGCGAGACCCCGACGTGTACGGTGCCGCCCAGGGTTTTGAAGTCGATCGCACCTCGCGCGAATAGGGTTGCTGCTCACCCAGAGCCCCGATGTGGCGTTGTCATCTGAAGATGGGCACGTCAGCATCCAATTCGAGAAGCTCCGAATGACCGCCCTGACGCTTCGAGAGGTCAGTCGCTTTGAACGCGGGTTGCTCCGACCTCGGGGTAAGCGGTGATGCGCGTACCCAAGTCGAAGAGAAAGAAGAGCTGAGCTTCACCGGTGCTGGCGGGCTTTCGACTCATTGCGCCCGCCAGCGGCGAGGAGCATCAGCGCACCAGGCGGCACGACTCTCATCCACCAGCTCCTCAGATTGACAATCCGGCGTCGCCTTCGAGAACCGAGGTCTTGAGCTGTGGTCGCTCGCCGCTCTTCCACAGTGCAGCGGTGTGTAAGACGCGATACCGAATTGGCCCGCCGTCGGGTTTTTCGCTCCGTGCGATGGGCCGGGGAATGCACACGAACTCCGTTCGCATCTCAGTGCCCGTCAGCCGAACCTTCGAATAGCCATGGCCGCCGAGATCGACGAACTCGAGGTGCGGGGCAAGGTCGGGGTTCGACAGGGCACGCGCGCGCTTCAGATCGAAGCTCTTCGCGTATTCAAGGCACGAGCGAACGCCGTGTTTCACCAGCATGTTGTACGTCCAGTCGGGCTTCGCTCCGTCGGGCCGGTCGGCGAGGAAGAGCGGGCGTAGCGGGTCGGTCTTGGAAAAATTGTGCTCGGTGGCTTCCATCGTCCCCGGGCTCGAGAGCGAGGCGCCGACGAAGCTCAAGCCGACGGGGTCGAACTTGCCTGGCGGCAGCTCGGAGGTCGCGTAGCCCGCCCAGAAGCTGTGGCGGTCGCCCGAAACGATCGCGAAGCCGGTGATCTTTGCGTCGCGCACGAGGTCGTAGATTTCGGCGCGCTCTTTGTAGGCCGAGCCGTAGTCGCCGGTGCCGAGCGAGGCAAAGGTGTTCTTCGGCCACGTTTCCTTGGTCAGGCCCGGAGGCAGATTTTGCGGGTCGGCGCGCTGGTCGAGTGCGCCTTGTGAATTGCCCCAGATTTTCCACGTCGCGGTTGAATGGCGGAGCTGGTCTTTGAACCAAGCTTTCTGCTCGGCTCCGAGGATCGTCTGCGGCGGTGCGCTGCGCTGCGAATTGGGGACCTTCGCGCCATTGAAGCTGACTTCCGCCGGTGGTTTCCCTCCGTTGAAGGCACGGCCGCCGTCGAGAACCTTCGCCACGTCCTCCGGAAACATGCCCGGGAACTCCGGCCCGAAAGCGCCGGCCGCCGGGTCGCTGAACGGGTCGGCGCTGCGATAGCTGTGTTGATCGGTGATGATGAGGTCGAGGTGTTTGCCGTAGCGATACGAGCGGTGGCCGATCAGGCTTTTGATCGCGGCCAGGTTGTTGGGCTCGTCGCCAAGGCCGTTCTCGTCCCACTTTTCGATGGCGACATTTTTAACCTCGGGCGGCTCGAAGCTCTCGAGTGAGGGGCCGCTGACCTTCTTGCAACGCGACGGCAGGTATTCCCACCAGGCCTGGTTGGCGGCGACCTTGATGCTCTGGCCGGGCCGCGCCTTGCCGGCCTTCTGAATGCTCTGCCAGCCTTGCCACGAGAACTCGTGGTTGTCCCAGATCATGACGAACGGCCAGCGCGCGCGAGCGTCTTGGAGGTCAGGATCGGCGAGATACCCTTTGTAGATGGCCCGGTAGCCATCGACGGTCAGCGGTATGTGGAACCCTCCGACCTTGTCGCCGTCTGCGATGCGCGCGACCTCAAAGATGGTGCGGTCGTACCCACGCGATCCGTATCGGGCCCTATGACGCAAGCGCTTGAGGGGGCTGATCGGCAAGCATCGGCTTGATCGCGGCACCTCCGATGAATTGAAGGTCGAGAGTGGTGCCGAGCGACAGTGCGTTCCACGCGAGTCGTTGG
>JANLPS010000446.1:0-23038 GCA_031367385.1 Archangium sp.
TGATCGAAGTGGGCCGTTTGCAGCACGACGATGTGACCGTCGGGGCCAAAGGTCAGGTGGCTCCCTACGAACGTGTGGTCGGGCAGCTCGAGCACCCGGCGCTCGTAGTGAAAGGCCGGCGCCGCCGCGCTCGACTCGAGGTCGAAGACCTGGCCCTCATAGATTTTCGCTCCGGCTTTCGCGGGGTCGGCTTCGAGCTCGCGCACGTGACTGCCGATGGCGCCGCTGAGTGCGCCATGCGGCGTCGAGCAGGCCTGCAACAACAGGGTCAGAAACAGCCACTTGGCGTGAGTCATGAATAGGGAGTATATGCTCCCCATTGAAAAAGCGACGGCCATTGACGCAAAGGCGAGTACCGGACCAAGAACGGGCGCAACAGACGGTCGAGGCCCTGCTGCAAGCCGCAGCTTCGCTGCTCGACCAGGTCGGCCTCGAGGGCTTCAACACCAACCTGTTGGCCAAGCGGGCGAAGGTGCGCGTGCGCACGGTGTACCGGTATTTCCCCAATAAACACGCGGTGATCACGCTGTTGGCGCAGCGGGCGATCGAGCAATGGGGCACGTGGTTTGGCGAGGTCGAGCTGCTGGCCGACCCGCGCGTTCGCCTCGAGGCAGTCTGGCCTCGGCTGATCGACGCCTATGTGCGCGGTATCCGGGCGCTCCCCGCGGGCCTCGCGCTGCGCAGAGCGATGCGGGCCGATGACCAACTTCGGGTGCTCGACGATCGTGACAATGCGGTGCTCGCGGCTCGGGTCGCGCAGGTGCTGAAGCTGCGATGGCCTGGCGCGTCGGCGAGCGCGCTGCGATCAGCGACCCGCGTGTTGCTCGAGTCGGCTTCTGCGATCATCGACGTCTCGCTGGGTCACCCTGGGCCCGCCGCGAAGGCACTCGTGCGCTCGCTCAAGGCCATGCACTCGGCGTATCTGAACCAACTCGAGCTCACCGGGTCATCAAGAGCATCACGAACATCAGCAGCATGAACGCTGCACCGGCCCCGATGATCAAGACGAAGAAGAGGTTGCTGTTGCCCGTTGGGGCTCCCTTCTCGGGCACCGACGCCAGTGGCATCAGGTTGTGCTTGGCCAACCGCCGAATGGCATTGTTGGCCGCACCGACCACCGGAGTGCCCTGCCGCTGCGCCAGGCCAATCACGGCCGCCAGCAGTGGCTCGAAGCCGGGGTTGATCACGATCCGCGACTCCGCCGTGCGCACCACGACGTCGGCGATTTGACCGTACTTGCTCGCGCCGATCGACACCTCGGTGATGTCGACCCAACGCAGAGAGAGAACACCGCCGATCAGGCGCTTGCGCTCGACCTTGAGCGCGCTCACCGAGACCGTCGACATCAGGTGGTTCAAGTAGACCAACCCAGGCACGAGCCACAGCCCGGCGAGGAGGGCGCCCACGCCAGGCACCATGGGCGCCGTGATCTTGCCCGTGATGAACATGTACGCGGTGAAGGCGAATGGCGCTGCCACCACGCCAGACACTGCGAGCACGGCGCTCGGCTTCGCGACGAGGGTCTGGTTCTTGTCGATTGCGGCGAGGGCGTTCACGGCGTGTTCTCGGGGTACTTCGCGAGCCACTTCGCCGGCACGTCACGGGCCTTGACGATGTCACGGTAGACCGTGGCTGCTTCACGGGGCGCGCGGGCCTTCGACGCGAGGTCGACGGAGTAGAGCCCGAACTTCGCCGCCATGCCCTGGTTCCACTCGTAGTTGTCGATGAGCGACCAGACGAAATAACCGCGCAGATCGGCGCCGTCGCGAATGGCGCGCTTGGTCCATTGCATCGTGCCGACGAGCCAGCGTGCCATCAAAGAAGGGTCATCAGCGGCATCGGTGCCGGTCTCGGTGATGTACATCGGCAGGTGGTACCGGGCCTGCATCGACATCACGATGTCGTACAGCCCCTTCATGTCGCCCTTGCGCTGAACCAGTGAGGTCGGGTCGAACGTGGTGAGCGGCGAGAGCGACGGCAGCACGGGGTCGCCCGTGCCGGCGACGGTCACGCGCGTGTAGTAGTTGATGCCCAGGTAGTCGGCACGCCCCGCCAGGTCGGCCCGCGGCGTCATCGCATCGGGAGTGCCATCGAGATCGGCATCGACCAGCCCCTTGAGTGCCGCGTCGAGAAACGCCGTGTTGTAGAGGTAATAGACGTTCTCGGCGGCCCGCGCGTCGATCTTGCTCGCCGGGTTCTGCCCCGCGGTCGGCACCGTTGCGTACACCAGCCCGACGAACGCCGCGCGCCCGTCTTGATCGGCGTCAACGGTATCGTTCGCCTTCACCGCGTCGTACATGCGCGCATTGGCATCGATCATCGCGAGCATTGCCGCCTTGGCCTCAGGCACCTTGAGCGTCAGACCCGGAGGGTTGACTCGATCTTTGCTGGGCAACAGATACCCCGGCAGCACCACCGCGAATGGCTCGTTGAGCGTGGCCCACCAATCGACCTCGGCTCCGAATTCGCGCGCGCAGAAGGCGGCGTACTTGGCGATTTCATTCACGATTCGGTCGTGATCGAGCCAGCCCCGGTTCACGCAGGTGTCGATGTGCTGATGGCAGGCGACGCCGTCGTGAACCCACGAGGGCAGGGTGTAGTGGTGCAGCGTGACCAGCGGCTTGAGCCCCCGCGCCTTCAGGGCCGCGAAGATCGAGTGGTAGTGCTCAATCGCCTCGTGATTCGCCACGGCCCGCAGCGCCTCTCCGTCGAGGCCATCGGTCGCGGTGGGGAAGATTCGGCTCCACTCAATCGACATGCGAAACGCGCCCAGAGACAAGTCGTTCTTGGCGAGGTCGAAGTCGCGCTCGTAGAGCTCCCATTCGCCGGGCCCGTTGCTCAATGGCTCGAAGGTGATTTGGCTCGAGAGATCGCCCAGCTGCGAGGGGCTCGTGACCCACTGGTACCAATCAGAGTTGCGATCTTCGCACTGGTCAGCCGGCACGGTCGGGCAGCCCGGGTCGACCTGAAACCCGGCGACGGCGGCACCGAAGACGAACGAGTCGGGCACGGCTTTGGGGCCGCACGCGACCAACGCGAGCAGCAGGGCTGGCCTCAATACAGTCGCAAGAACCACGCATTGCTCTCGGATTTGGGGAAGTACACGATGCCGCCAAGCGCTGGGACCCAGAGCCATTTGGTGTAAACGTTTTCTTCGCCAGACAAGACGAACGCTTGCGCCACAGTGTCGCCGCCGGTCGTGGGGAGCATTGAAATCTCGAAGGTCTCTGCATCGATGCGGTACACGGCTGCGCCGGCCGCGTTGGCCCTCACGAAGAATGCGTCGAGCGGCGCGACGTACACCATGCCGAGCGACGGCTTGAGGGCATCGAACGCGGCCTTCGCAGCGCTGTCGGGGTGCGCGCGGGGCGACCACACTCCGGTCGTAAGGTCGACGGTGTAAGGCGAGTTGGGCCCGTACCCTTTGAGCCACAGCAGCCGATGCCGTTTGGTGTCGACGGCCGTCGCACCCAGCGCGCCGGTGTTGATGGCGTCGGGCAGCGGGCCCACGGTCGACCAGGTGCCTCCCACGCCAGCAGCAGACGGCACGAACCGTCTCAAGTTGGGGGCGTTCACCACGTAAATGATCTCAGTCGTCGGGTCTTTGCAGGCGGCCCAACCGATGGCGGGTGTCCACCCTCCGTTGACGCCTCCCAGCGCGAAGCCGAACGTGCCCGCGGGGGCCCACCCGTTGTGGCCTTGGCCGAGCGAGATGTCGAACCCCTCGACGTTTTCAAAGGCCGACCCGATGGGCGCGGTTGAGCCGCCGAGGCGCACGGCGCGGCTTTGGCCCTCGAGAAACTGCTGCCCGTAGTAGCTGTGCGTCGAGCAGGGCAACCCGTCGAGGTACCTGGCGTGCGAGGGGTCGGCCCCCGCCGTCACGCCGTCGACCACCGGCCCACTGCTGCCGGCGAACCACTCGACCCAGCGAGGGGCGTCTGACATCAAGTCGAAGCGAACGACTTCATTGCCGAAGTAGTCGCCGTGGCCGCCGTTCGCGACCGACCAGACCGTCGAGCTCCGGGTGTCGATTGAGAGACCGCTCCAGGCATTGAGGCGTGCCCAGGGGCCGTAGACGGCGTGCACACCGGTCGTCAGCACCGCCTCATTCGACGGTGCCTGGAGACTCATCGACGACGCGGGCAGCTCGCGCCAGGCGTTGACCTCGAGCCCGACACGCCAGGCGGGGAGCCCGGCATCGCGAAGCGCGCTGCCCGCATCGACCCCGCCCCCACCATCGAAGAGCACGCCGCCATCGTCGCGTTGCAGGCCTGCGTCGCTCGCGTTCGGCTCCGGGAGCTTGGCGACTCCGGTGCACCCGACGCAGAGCATCGCAACCAGGTGAAGGCCTCGCATCATCGGGTGCTCCTGGGCTTTGGCCCTCGAGTCGGTCGCTTGTGCTTAGACGAAGAGCGTCGACAGCGATTCGGCGCGGTAGATGCGCGCGATGGCCTCGCCGAACAGCTTCTCGGTCTTGACCTGCCGAATGCGGGTGCACTCGAGCGCGGCCTTGCTCAGCGGCACCGTATCGGCGACCACCAGCTCTTCGATCACCGAGTCGTTGATGCGCGAGATCGCCGGGCCTGAGAGCACCGGGTGCACGATGTACGAGAAGACCCGGCTCGCGCCCTTGTCTTTCAATGCCGCGGCGCCCTGGGTCAACGTGCCGGCGGTGTCGACGATGTCGTCGATGATGATGGCGTTCTTGCCCTTCACGTCGCCGATCAGGTTCATCACCTCTGACGAGTTCGCGCGGGGCCGTCGTTTGTCGATGATCGCCAACGGGCAGTTGAGCCGCTTGGAGTACGCCCGCGCCCGCTCGACGCCGCCGGCATCAGGAGACACGATCACCAGATCATCGGTGCTGGTGAACTTCTTGCGAATGTCGTCGAGAAACACCGGCGACGCATACAAGTGATCGGTGGGTATGTTGAAGAAGCCCTGAATCTGACCGGCGTGCATGTCCATCGAGACGACGCGGGTCACTCCGGCGGTCTCGAGCAGGTCAGCGACCAGCTTGGCGGTGATCGGCGTGCGGGCGGCGATCTTTCGGTCTTGGCGCGCATACCCGTAATAGGGGATCACCGCGGTGATCGACGAGGCGCTCGCCCGCTTGAGCGCGTCGCTCATGATCAGCAGCTCCATCAAGTGATCGTTGCCCGGCGGGCTCGTCGATTGAATGACGAACACGTCGAAGCCGCGCACGTTCTCACCGATCTCGACCTGAATCTCGCCGTCGCTGAACTTGCCCACTTCAGCCTTCGACAAGGGCCGCTTCAGGTACTCGCAAATGCCATCGGCGAGCATTCGGTTCGAGTTACACGAGAACACCTTGAAATCGTGACTGACGGCCATACCCCGCAGGTACACGATCGCATCGGTGCATTCAATGTGGGCGGTCGACGTGAAGCGGTTTCACGCTCTGGTCGATCAGCGTCACCAGGTGACCGCAGGCCTTCTGATACTCGAGTAAGACGCGCTGCTCGAGTCGCTCGCGCATGTCTGCGTTGAGCGGGTGGGCAATGTCTTTGTAGGTGCCGTCTTTTCGCTTTTTGGCGGGCATCGCGACGAACAGGCCGCTTGCTCCGCTGATGACCTTGAGATCACGCACCACGAAGCACTGATCGAGGGTGATGGTGACGTAAGCGCGAAGACGATCCTCTTCGACCGGGAAGATTTTCACATCGGTGATGTCCATGGACGGCCCCCCAAACTGCGGCGTGTCGGTGCGAACAATGGTCAACCTGATGGGCCCGGCGCAAGCTCGAGAAGCGACTTTCTTGCATCTGCGCCTATTGACATACATCGGCCGATCGTTAAGGTGCGCCGCCGTTCGTACCTCACTTTTTGCTGGAGAATCGCCATCGCCATCGCACGCGATCAGAGAACTGACCGACGCATCCGCGCCAAAGAAGTCCGTGTTGTAGGGCCCGCTGGCGAACAGCTCGGCGTCCTCCCCATTGACGTTGCTTTGGCGAAAGCCCACGAATTTGGCCTCAACCTCGTCGAGGTCAACCCTCAGTCGAAGCCCCCGGTCTGTAAGATCATGGACTACGGCCGCTTCAAGTACGAAGAGAAGAAGAAGGCCAACGAGGCCAAGAAGAAGCAGGTCGTCGTCAAGGTGAAGGAGGTTAAGCTCCGTCCCAAGACCGAAGAGCACGACTACGACTTCAAGATTCGAAACGTCCGTACCTTCATCGAGGAAGGCAACAAGGCGAAGATCACCATCATGTTCCGCGGCCGTGAGATCACCCACCGCGAGCTGGGCACCGCCGTGCTCGACGACGTGATCTCAGACACCAAAGACATCGCCATCGTCGAGCAGACGCCGCGCCTCGAAGGCAAGCAGATGTTCATGATCATCGGGCCCAACCCGAAGATCGCTCAGCGTGCTCGCGACCTGCAGCGTCAGGCCCTGATCAACGCCGAGAAAGAAAAAGAGAAGAAAGAGGCCTCGCCCTCGTCGCCTGAAGGTCAGGCCGCGGCTGCGTCAAAGGCCGCTGCACCGCCTCCAGCGGCCGCGCCTGCCTCTGAACCGTAAACTTTGTGTTTCTGGGTGGTTGACAGCATGTGCTGGGCGGGGTAGGTCGGCCGCCCTTTCGTCGAATTTCTACACAGCAGTCTAGGTCACTTTTGTATGCCCAAGCTCAAAACGCGTAGTGCTGCGAAGAAGCGCATGCAGGTCAAGAAGAGCGGCAAGGTCAAGCACGGCAAGGCCTATGCGAAGCACTTCATGACCTTCTCGAAGTCGCAGAACCAGAAGCGCCGCAATCGCGGTACCGGCCACCTCCGCGATATGGACGCGAAGAAGGTCATCAAAGAACTTTTCCCCTACGGGGCGAACTAAAGCCCTCGTCTGGGCTTTTGACGGAGATTTGTCATGCGAGTGAAGAAGGGCGTCAAAGCGCGCCGTCGTCGTAACTCAATTCTGAAGTTGGCCAAGGGGTACCGCGGCCGCCGAAAGAATTGCTACAAGCGAGCGAACCAGGCTGTTGAGCGTGCGCTCGACTATGCCAGCCGCGACCGTCAGCGCCGTAAGCGCGACTTCCGTTCATTGTGGATCGTGCGCATCAACGCGGCGGCCCGAGCGGCGGGGTTGAGCTACTCGAAGCTGATCGCTGGGTTGACCAAGGCGAAGGTTGCAATCGATCGCAAGATCTTGGCTGACCTCGCGGTGCATGACCCGGCCGGTTTCGGCGCGGTCGCTGCCATCGCCAAGGCGTAAACAGCGCGGGTTCTCGAAGCAGTCGGGCTGCTCCCACGGTGGGTGCAGCCCGTTTTGCGTTCAACGGCCGGCTTCGACTCAGCCTGAGGCACTCGAAGCATGAAAGCCCAGGTTGCGAGTCAGGCACTCGGCGCAGCGACGGTCCTTCGGGCACCCAGGACGAGCGGGGTGACCTCACTCATGACGAGCTGGGCATGGTCTGCGGCTCGCGCTGTTTTCGCCGCAGCTTCTCGACCAGGGTCGTGCGCTGCAGGCCGAGCAAGTCGGCCGCGGCCTTGCGGTTGCCCCCGGCCTGGTGCAGCGCCGCCGAGATGTAGAGCGTCTCGATCGTGCGCATCAGCGACGGCAAATCGATTGGAAACGAGGGCTCCGCGGCCTCAGCGAGCAGGCGCTCGGGCGTGGGCGGCGTCGGCGGGGGCTCAGGCGCGACCAGCGGCAACGGCTCAGCGGTCGGAGGCAGGGCCTGCGTCATCGGAGGCGACGGCAAAGGCGCCCTGATCGAGCACTGGGCTGACGTCGGCGGAGGGTGCTGAATGTGCGGCGGCAAATCGCCCAGCCGAATCACCGGCCCCTCGGTGCAGATCGAGAGCCGCTCGACCAGGTTCTCGAGCTCACGCACGTTGCCAGGCCAGCTGTGCGCCTCAATCGCCTGGAGCGCCGCCTGCTCGAGCGGCCTGCGCTCACCCCGCGCGTTCCAGAAATGGCCGAAGAGCCGCAGAATGTCGGGCTTGCGGTGTCGAAGCGGGGGCAGCTCCATCGGGCAGACCTGCAATCGGTAGAAGAGGTCTTGCCGAAAGCGCCCGGCCTCGACCTCGGCCGCCAGATCTCGGTTGGTCGCCGCTACCAGTCGAAAGTTCGCGCTCACGCTCTCTGCGCTGCCCACCGGCTCGTAGGTGCGCTCCTGCAGCACCCGCAGCAACTTCACCTGCGAGGCCAACGGCATCTCTCCGATTTCGTCGAGAAAGAGCGTGCCGCCCTCGGCCATCGCCACCCGGCCTTTGCGCGAGCTGATAGCCCCGGTGAAAGCGCCGCGCACGTGCCCGAACAGCTCGCTCTCGAGCAGCGTCTCGGGTATCGCCGCGCAGTTCACCGGCACGAACGCCCGCACGGCCCGGGGGCTCAGGTCATGAATGTACCGGGCGACCAGCTCTTTGCCGGTGCCCGTTTCTCCGGTGAGCAAGACGGTTGAATCGGTCGGCGCGACGCGCGCACAGGCTCGCAACAAGCCCACGAGCGGTGAGTCAGGCGCGTGCACCAACGGTGAAGCAGCCCTTCGCACAGGGCCATGAGCAGCGACTGCAAGGTTCGTCATCGGTACGTCCTCTCCCAGACACGGGGTGGGTAAGTCTTGCCACTGGGGGGTCCGCGCAACCCGCTTGCCAGCCCCACGCAGCCAACGAATGCACGACGGGGAGCTTGCGTATCGAGTGACCTTTCTGGAGTCTGCTTCGACCGCGCGTGCTCGCTTCGTGCGCAGCGAGCCCCTAGCTGAACGCGATTTCAACCGTCTCGCCAGGGAGGTACGCCATGACCCTGGTGTGCAACACCCGCGACTGCGGCTCGTTCGGCCAGCGCGGCAATCGCTTTACACACGAGACCCGCGTGTCGTTGCGTGCGAAGCCTCGATGGTGCCCCCCTCGGCGGAGGGCTTTCGTGCACTCCTCGAGCGGGCGCCCACTGGCCTCGCGTGGCTTGACCACACCGGCACACCTTTGCGGTGGAATCGGCAGGCCCTGCGCGGGCCCCAGCGGCAGGTCGGTTCAGCAAGCCGTCGAGGTCTGTGACGTGAACGGCACCTGCGAGCAGTTGGAGCTCGAGGTGCGACCGAACGAGTCGGTTCGCGTGGCGATCGCTGCTGATGAAGTGCGGGGCCAGCAGGGAGGGCCGCTGATGCTGGGCGAGCTCGACGAGATCGTCGCGGAGTCGCTCGACGGCGTCGGCCGAATCGAGACGTTGGTGCAGGCGCTCAGGGGCACGGCGCGAAAACGCAATGAGAAGATTCGCTACGACCCCGCGCGGGCGGTCGGCGAAGCGGTCACCATCTTTCGCGGGGCCACCAAGTCGGAGTGTGAGATCGCCTGCGAGCTGGGGCAGCTGCCGGACTTGATTGGCTCGCCCCGGCGCGCTGGGGCAGATCGTGCTCAACCTGATGCAGAACGCGCTCGACGCAATGACCGGGCTCGGTCTGCCAGATGACCTTCACCAGCGGCGCCGAGGGCACCACCGTTCGCCTGATGATTCCCTTCGCAGACGAGTGACGGCGTGGTGTAGATGCCGCGCCATGAACATCTTGCTCGCGCGACATGGCGAAACCCCGTGGAACCGCGATGGCCGCTACCAGGGCCACACCGACGTGCCCCTCTCAGAAGCGGGAGAAGCCCAGGCCGCGGCATTGGGCGTTCGCCTGCGCGAGGTGGTGATCAGCCGCGCGGTGGCCTCGCCGCTCTCTCGTGCCCGCCGCACCGCCGAGTTGGTGCTGGGGCCGATGCGCGCGTCGATGCTCACGTTCGAAGCGGGGCTCAAGGAGATCTCCCATGGCGGCTGGGAGGGCATGCTCGTCACCGAGATTGAGCAGTCACACCCCGAGCTGCTCAAGCAGTGGAAAGACGCACCCACCGCCGATTTGCCCGCTGGCCCGAAGGCCGAGTCGTTGAAGCACGTGCTCGACCGCGCCTGGCCGGTCTTCGAGCGAATCACACAGGGGCTGGGCGCCGAAGAGACGATGCTGGTGGTCGCGCACGACGCGGTCAACCGGGTGTTGCTGTGCCATGTGCTGGGGCTGCCGCTCGAGCGGGTCTGGTCGTTTCGCCAAGCCCCGGCGACGCTCAATGTGCTGGCCGGGCCTGACCTGCGGCACCTGCAGGTCGTGCGGCTCAATGACGCCGATCACGTCGCCCCTCTGCTGCGCGAGGCCGTGCACAAGGCAGTGTAGTGACGCACCGGGTACAAGGTGCTAGGCGACCCCTCAGCGTGAATCGATGGCTCAAACTGTTTCTCGGCTTCGCGGTGACGGGCGTCTGCCTCTGGTGGACATTCAAAGACACCCGGTGGACCGAGATGTGGGCGGCGCTGACCTCGGCCAACTGGCTGGTGCTGCTGCCGTGGGCGGGTATTTCGCTGATCATTCACCTGTGCCGTGTCTGGCGCTGGGGCAATTTGATGTCGGGGCTCGAGAAGGTGCCCTTCAAGAAGCTGAACGAGGCCTCGGCGATCGGCTTCATGATGCTGATCATCTTGCCGTTTCGGTTGGGTGAGTTCGCGCGCCCGTTCTTGATCGCGCAGCGGTCGACCATTCGGCGGAGCGCGGCGATGACCTCGGTGGTGCTCGAGCGCATCGTCGACGGCATGCTGATGGCCATCGTGCTGCGGGTGCTGGTCTTTTTTCTGCCAGAGGGCGCCCCCAACATCGTGGCCATACGGGTCGCGGCGAACGTGATGTTTCTGGTGTTCTCGAGTGGCCTGACCTTCTTGCTGTTGGCCCGCTGGCAACATGATCGGGTGATCGGCCTCATGCGGGTCGTCGGCAATCGCATCTCGGCCAAGCTCACCGAGCGAGCGGTCACCATCGTCGATGGGTTCGTCGGGGCGCTGAGGCAGCTGCCCGATGCCAAGAACATGGCGATGTTTTTTCTGCTCACCGCCATTTACTGGGGCTTCAACGGCCTGGGCATGGTGGTGGTCGCGTCGGGCTTCGACTGCTCGGGAGGCAACAACGCGGCCTGCGCGCCGATGTCGCTCGATCTGTTTCAAGGCTTCGTCGTGCTCGGAGCGCTCATCGTCGGCATGATGATCCCCGCGGCGCCGGGGAGCGCGGGCACGTTTCAGAGCTCGGTGATGATCGCCCTCGGTGCGTTTCTGCCGGCGAGCGTGGTCAATTCGAGCGGCGTGGCGTACGCGAACGCGTTGTGGGTGCTGCAAATGATTCAGCAAATCGCGACCGGGCTGCTGTTCTTGGGGCTGTCGAACACGACCTTCTCAGACGTGGCCGGCAAGCTGCGTGAAGATCAGAAGAAGGGCGAAGACGAATGACCGTCGATTGGGTCTCGCTGGTGATCGTGGTGGCGGCCTACTTCGCGACGAGGTCGTCGAAGCTCTCGCTGATGCAGCAGAACCTGATCAACGCGGTGGCGATGTTCGCGGTGGTCGGGTGGCGGGCGTATTCGCAGGGGCTGCAAGGCACCAATGGGCTGATCACCGGCGGCGCTGCGGTGTTGGGCGTGATCTACCTCGTGCGCGCGTTTCGCAAGTTGTGACGGGTTCGTCAGGGCGCTGGGGGCGGGGGCTTGATGGGTTCACGTGTGCGTCTTCGGCGAGCGCCCGTACTCAGCGGTGCCACGATGGCCATGCTCTCACGCAATGAGCTGAGCGAGGCGACGGCGACCCTCAACCGCTCGTGCCCCTGCTCGACGAGTGTCGCGTAGCGATCGCGGCGGCTGACGGCCGCACGAATGGCTTCTGTGTCTTTGGCGGCGACGCCTATCGCCTCGAGCGCTGCAGTGGCCGTACTCGAGGCCTTCTCGAAGGCACCAGGCCCGAAGACGCGCTCGACGAGGGCTTCGTGCGGCGCAAGCAGGTCGAGCAGATCAAGCACGTCGGAGGCGTAGTTGCGGTGGCCGAAGCCAGAGAGCAACCGGGTCAGCGTCGCGGCGTCGATGGCGTCGGTCGCTGCCAGGGTTCGCGCGAGGTGCTTGAGCTTGCGACGCCACTCGAGGGCCGCGGCGATGAGCGCTTTGTGTTTCGCCGTTCGGGTGTGCTTGAGCAGCGTGAGCGTGTGCTGCTGGGCAACGATGCGATCGCACAGCTCAGGGAGCGCCTGGAGCTGCTGGAGATCGAATCCGGGGTGGTGAGCGGCCAGACGCTCGGCGTGCTGGTCGAGATAGGCGAGCCCGTCGACGCAGGCCCGCTTGGCGACGAACGGGTCGAAGTGCAGGGTGGTGACTCTGCCGTGCGCCAGGGCCTCGGCGCGCTGCAGAAGCATGTCTGAGGAGTGGGTTTCCATGCGGCCTCTGGGCGTGTTGGTGAAGACGGTGTGCTCAGGGAGCCAGACGGCGGGCCCGGCTGCGTATTCACCGTGCCGGCTGACACCCCAAGACGTGTCATTTCGGCAGCTTGGAGTGCCGCGCAAGGGGGGCCGACCGTCTGGTCGAGCATTCGAAGCGACGGGGGGGATGAGCTCGGGCCACCACCGCACGCTGAGCTCGTTGATGGGCGAAGGCCAACGGGTTTTCGGTACTACCCGCGGTCAGGCTCGGTTGGCTCATCACCCTGAGGCGCGAGCGCTGGCCTCGAAGCGCGTGCATACAAGGCGACGATCAGCACCTGTGTCGCCGCGACCAGCCAGGCGAACCCGCCGCCAGCCGACAGAAACAAAAGGCCCATCACCAGGCCGCCCATGCCTCGCATCAAGCCGAACGACCGCAGTCGTTTGGCCCCAGGCTCGGTAAGGTCGTGGCTGGCGAACCCCCGCCAAATCAGAAAATCGAAAATCGCTGACCCAAAGATCTGAAAGGGCAGTCGCGGCGCGGCCAAGACGCCGAGAACGAGGAGCGAGAACGAAGTGCCAAGTGCCACTTTGCTTGCGAGTCGCCAGACAGCGAAGGCCACTGGGTCGACCGGCTTTGGCTTTTCGTCACTGGCTTCTGAGGCTGGCGCCGCCGCTCCACCGCGGGTCTGCGCCAACACTTTCGCTCCGTTGTCCAAGTCGTCGGCAGCAACTTCAACCAAGAACTCTTGGCCAGCGGAGCCGAGAATACCCGCCACATTGGTGTCTACGCGTTCGAAGGCCTCGATACCGGCAGCCTCGAGCGCGTCGAGCGCCCCCTCAACCTCCAGGAGATCGGTCGTTCTCAAAAGGAGGCGGCGGTTCATCGAGACTCGAGCGTACCACACCGGCCCCTCGGGTAGCCGTAGTTGCGCGCTTTCTGAAACTGCCGGCTCCTGCGAACCGCGCCTGAAGCGTGCGGGGCACGCGCGCTCAAACGCGCTCCGCAGCGACTGCCACTGATCTCGATGGGCGTGCAAACCTCGGTCGATGACCTGGAGGGCTCTGCAGTGCGGCGAGCAACACTTCGTGCATGAGCCCGAGCAGCGCCTGTTCTCTCAGTGCGCCCCCTGGCTGCTTGCCGGCGAAGTGCCCCGAGCGAGATCGGTGGGCAGCCAGCTTCGGAGCGACTTGCGACGAAACCTCGAGAGCCCAGCCCTCGTGCCAAGCGCGAAGCGCCGACGGCGTCGTTCTGTGGCCCGAAATCGACTACGGTGGCGGCCCCAATGACGTCGTCGAACTTCGAAACCGTTCGCCTCGAGCCCCGTCCCGAGGCGCCGCAGTCCTCCCGGTTCCGCGTGGTGATTGTGTCTGAGGCCGGCCCGTCGACGCACGCGTTGCCGCTCACTGGCGACGTGGTGCTCGGCCGCGGCGATGAGGCCACCATCAAGCTCGATGACGTCGCCGCTTCGCGCCGTCACGCGGTGCTCCATGTGGGCGCGACCGTGCGCCTCGAAGATCTCGGCAGCGCCAATGGCACCTTGTACCGCGGCCGCAAGCTCGACTCCGGCGAGCAGGTCGACCTGCAGAGCGGCGACTCGGTCGAAATCGGTACCAGCTTGCTCGTGCTCCAGCGCGATGACCTGCCCGAGGGCGCCCGCCCGTGGAACCTCGAGACCCACCAGCGCTTTCTCGAGACCATCGACGTCACCCAGCCGCCGTTCTCGGTGTTGCGCCTGCAGGTGCTGGCCAGCCCCGGCGTCGCGCAAGGGGTGCTCTCGGCTGCCCTCGCGCCTGATGACACGGTCGCCTCTTTCGGCCCGGGGCAATTCGAGATTCTCGCGCTTGGCCGCTCGCCGGCCCAGGCCAAGGCCCTCGCCGAGACGCTGATGACCCGCTTCACCGCCGCCGGCGCCAAGCTTCGGCTCGGCCTGGCCCACGCTCCGCAAGACGGGGCCGACGCCGAGGCCTTGATCGCCGCCAGCGCGCGCCCGAGCGAAGCCCCGACCCCCGGGTTCGTGGTGCGCGACGACGCGATGACCAGCCTGTACCGAATGGTCGACCGGGTCGCCCCCAGTCTCATCAACGTGCTGCTGCTGGGCGAGACCGGGGTCGGCAAAGAGGTGCTCGCCGCCGAAATTCACCGGCGCTCGAAGCGCGCGAGCGGCCCCTTCGTTCGCCTCAACTGCGCCGCACTGACCGAGTCTCTGCTCGAGAGCGAGCTGTTCGGCCATGAGAAAGGCTCGTTCACCGGAGCGATCAAGCAGAAGTTAGGCCTGCTCGAATCAGCCAAGGCCGGCACCGTGCTGCTCGATGAGATCGGTGAAGTGCCCCAATCGATTCAAGCCAAGCTGCTGCGCGTGCTCGAAGAGCGCCAGGTCTTGCGCGTCGGCGCCGTCAAGCCCGAGCCCATCAACGTGCGGTTCATCTTCGCCACCAACCGTGACCTCGAAGCCGAGGTGGCCCGCGGGGCGTTTCGGGCCGATCTCTTCTACCGGGTCAACGGCATCTCGCTGGTGATCCCTCCGTTGCGAGAACGCATCGCGGAGATCGAGCCGCTCGCCCGCCAGTTCATCGTCAAGGCCGCGCAGCGTGAGTCGCGCGAGACGCCCGAGCTCAGCCCAGAAGCCATCTCGACGCTCAAGCACTGGCACTGGCCGGGCAACATTCGCGAGTTGCGCAACGTCGTCGAGCGCGCGGTGCTGCTGGCCGGTGACGCGACGATCACGCCTGACCTCTTCGCGCTCGGCAAGGGCTCCAAAGTGGGTCAGCCCGGCCTCGCGGCCCCCTCGGGGCTTCGTGAAGAGCGCGAGGCCGCCGAGAAACGCGCCGTGCTCGATGCGCTCGAGCAGACCGGTGGCAACCAGACCAAGGCCGCCCAGCTGCTTGGCATTTCTCGGCGCACGCTGGTCAACCGGCTGCAAGATTACGGGTTGACCCGGTCGCGCAAGAAGCCCGACGAGGCATGACCGAGTTTCTGGGCACGCCGAGGTACCAGCTGGTGCGCCAGCTCGGAGCCGGCGGCATGGGCATCGTCTACGAGGTGCTCGACCGTGATCAGGGCGACCGCCGCGTGGCACTCAAGGTGCTGCAGCGCCGTGACGCCGAGTCGCTGATGCGGCTCAAGCGTGAGTTTCGGGCCCTCGCCGATACCCGCCACCCCAATTTGGTCTCGCTCTACGAGCTCACGGCTGATGACCAGGCCTGTTTCTTCACCCTCGAGCTGGTCGACGGGGTCGATTTGCTCTCGTGGGTGCGACCTGGGGCACGCATCGCCGCCGACGCCAAGACCGGCGAGGTCGACGCCACCGTGCGCACACCCTCGGCCCGCGGAGCCGTCGACGAAGCCAGGGTGCTCGAGGTCTTTCGTCAGCTCGCGCAGGGCGTCGCCGCGCTGCACGCGATGGGGCACCTGCACCGAGATCTCAAGCCCTCGAACGTGATGGTGACGGCGCAGGGCAGGGTGGTCATTCTCGACTTTGGCCTGGTCGCCGACGTGAGTGGCGCCGACCGCAGCCTCTCGGAGCTACAAGGCCGCAGCATCGTGGGCACCGCCGCGTACATGGCCCCCGAACAGGCCGCGGAGGGCCCTTTGACCCCCGCGTCAGACTGGTACGCGTTCGGCGTGATGCTCTTTCAAGCGCTCAGCGGCCGGGTGCCGTTCGACGGGCAAGCCCTGCAGATCATGCTCGAGAAACAACAGCGACCTGCGCCGACCTTGTTCGAGCTCGCTCCCGACGCGTCACCCAGGCTCGCCTCGCTCTGTACGGGCCTTCTGCGCCAGGCCCCCGACGAGCGCCCCTCGGCCGCGCAGGTGCTCGAGCACCTCGGCGCCCAGCCGCCCCCTGCGCCGACGAAGCCCGAGAGCCGGTTGCTGGGCCGCGAGGCCGAGCGAGCCACCCTGCGCAGGCTCTTCGACGAGGTGCGCACCGGTGCGGTGACCCGAGTCGTTCGCGTGCTCGGCGAATCAGGCATCGGTAAGACCAGCTTGATGAGAGCCTGGCTGGCGGAGGTCGAAGCCTCGGGTGCGGTGACGTTGACTGGCCGGTGCTCCGAGCGCGAGAGCGTGCCCTTCAAGGCCCTCGACGACATCGTCGATGCGCTGGCGCGATACCTGGGCTCGCTGAGCCCTGACCGTGTCGATGCGCTGCTGCCTCGCGAGGCCCAGGCCCTGGCGAGCATGTTTCCCGTGTTGCAGCGGGTGTCGGCGTTCGGGTTGGCTCCGGTGCGGGAGGTTCGAGATCTGGGCGAGCAACGCCGTCGGGCCATCGGCGCGCTCCGTGAGCTGCTCTCGCGCATGGCCGACCGCAAGCCGGTGGTCGCCTTCATCGACGACGTGCAGTGGGGCGACGTCGACTCGGAGGAGGTGCTCAACGAGGTGCTGAGGGCCCCCGATGCCCCGGCGCTGTTGCTGGTGGTGGCGGCCCGTGCTCGCGAGAACGCCTTGAGCTCACTGAGAACCCCGATGGTCGACATCGAGCTCGGCCCGCTGCCGCTCGAGGTGTGTGCGGCCCTCGCGGGTGAGCTGGTGACCGGCGAGCGGGCCAGCGCTTTGGCGCGCGAATCACAGGGCAACCCCTTTCTGTTGCTGCAGCTCGCCCGCTTCGGCGCCGCCTCGCCAATGACCTTGGCCGAGATGACCTCGCTGCGGCTGGCCGAGCTGACCGACGCGGAGCGCCGATTGATCGAGGTCACCTCGGTCGCTGGCGGCCCCCTGCCAGAGGCCGTGGCCCTGGAGGCCGCGAAGATGGGCCCGAGCGAACACGACACGGTGCGGTCGCTCAAGTCGGCGAGGTTGCTGCGGGGCACCAACGCCGATCGGCTCGAGATGTGGCACGACCGGCTTCGGCAGTCGGTGCTCTCTGGGCTCACCGAGGAGCGCAAGCTCGGGCTGCACAAGACCATCGCCGAAGCCTTGGAGCGTCTCTCGAACCCTGGTCAGCCCGAGGTCGAGCTGACGGCCTGGCACCTCGCCGGAGCAGGCCTGGGTGAGCGGGCCGCCGAGGCGACCCTTCGAAGCGCGGTCAAGGCAGGCGTGCACCTGGCTTTTGACCGAGCGGCGACCTTGTACGAGCGGGCGCTGACCCAGCTGCCCGCGGGTGACGGGCGGCGGCAGCCGACCCTGGTAGCGTGGGGTGACGCGCTGAGCCTCGCCGGCCGGGGGGTCGAGGCCGCCGCCGCGTATCGGCAGGCCTGGTTGGCCTCGGGGTCGGGCAGCGCCGCGCAGACTCCAAGCGCGCTCGAGCTTCGCCGGCGGGCCGCGGAGCAGTTGCTGCGTGCCGGGCACGTCGACGAGGGGCTCGCGACGATTCGCGAGGTGCTCAAAGAGGTGGGCATGACGCTGGCGCCGACCCCGTGGCGGGCGCTCGCGGCGCTGGCGTTTCGCCGGCTGCACGTGCGGCTGCGTGGGTTCGCGTACACACCTCGGCGGGCCGACGCGGTTCGCCCGCAAGATCTCGCCCGAATCGACGTCTGCTGGTCGGTGTCGGTCGGCCTGGCGATGGTCGACACGATTCGGGGCGCGAGCTTTCAGACCCGCCAGTTGCTGCTGGCGCTCGATGCGGGTGAGCCGTTTCGGGTCTCGCGAGCCCTGGCGGCCGAGGCGGCCTTCGTGGCGACCGATGGGCTGCGCTCGAAGACCCATGCACGGGGGCTGATCGATCGCGCGCGCGACATCGCGCAGCATGGCGGCGGTGACAGCGGGCTGCTCGGGCTGATCGACTTCTGCGATGGATTGACCCACTTTCTGGTCGGCGATTGGGCCCAGGCGCAGGCGCTCTCGACGCGCGCCGAGCGGCAGTTCTCCGACATCGGCGCCCCTGTCTCGTGGGAGGCCGCCAGCGCGAGGCTCTTCTCGGTCTGGTCGCTGTTCTATCTGGGCGAGATCGCCGAGCTCTCGCGTCGAATACCCGCGCTGGTGCGTGAAGCCGAGGCCCGCGGCGACCTCTACGCGGTCACCAGCCTCAAGTCGGGGCTCTCGAACGTCTCGCTGCTCGCCGCGGGAGACCCGTCGGGGGCTCGGGCGGCGGTTCGCGAGGTCATGCAGCGGTGGTCGGCGACCAGCTTTCACTTTCAACATTATTGGGCCCTGCTTTCAGAAGGGTTGATCGACCTCTACGAGGGCTCGCCCACCGAGGGGTGGAACCGCCTCGAAGCCGGCTGGGGGGCCTTGAAGCGCTCGCAACTGCTGCGAATTCAAAATGTGCGCATCGAAGCGACGTTTCTCAAGGCGCGCCTGGCGCTGGCGACCGGGCGGGTCGGCGTGGCGCTGCAGGCGCGCAAGGCCCTCGAGCGAGAAGACATCGGCTGGGCGCGGGGCTTCGCGCTGTTGATTGCCGCCGCCACTGAGCCGAACCCCGGTGAAGTGCTCACCCAGGCCCTCAGCTGCTTCGACCAGGAGGGCATGCGCCTGTTCGCCGCCGCCACCCGGTTGCGCCTGTCGGCGACCCAGGCGCAACCTCTGCGAGAGGCCAACGCCCGCGCCGCCCACGCGTGGATGGCGACGCAGGGCATCGTTGACCCCGAGCGCATGACGGCGGTGCTGATACCGACGCTCCCTCGCGCTTCGCTCTCTTCCGGCACCCACGGCTGATGGCGACTCCCTCGTTTCCCTTTCTGCGGCACGGCCTCGGAGTCTCCTCGCCCTTCAGGCTCTGGGTCGGTCTGCGGCGCCGCACCGACTCGACCGATTCGCTCAAGCGCTTGCTCGAGGTGCCCCCCGTTCTCATTCTCGGTCAGGGCTCAGGGGCCGGTGCTGCTGGCCGTTTCGAACACTTTCAAGAAGCGCTTCGCCAGGGCTCCAGAGGCGATTCACGACCAGCTCGACCACGCGTTGCAGCAGACCAACGCGTCGACCCCACTTGGGTTGGTGGTACGCGACAATCGGGTCACCCCGAGCCAATGGCACCGTGACACATTGGCTGCCTCGGGCATGCTCTTCGACGCGCTCGACCGGTTGTGCGTCGCCGAGGGCCCTATTTCAAGCCGCTGAAGCTTGCCGCGCTGGCTGACGACGTGCCGCAGATGATGCTCGAGAGCCTCGTGGGTCAGGCCCCGGTCGCTGAGCTGATACGCGTGACGTTTCGGGTACTGGTCGATTTGGTCAAGCCCTCGAACCGGGCGGTCTTCGAAGACCAGTTCATGGAGCGGCTCCCAAGTTGGCTCGGGCGTGACTTTGCGGTCGACCTGGTGCTGCGTGAGCGCCTGGCCCTCACCCAGAAGATTTCAGCCATGATGCTCGAGATGCCTGTTCAGTTTGGCGAGGCAGAGGCCCGTGCAGTGGCCGACAGGCACGCGGCTGCACACCGGTCGCGTACCGTTCTCGCGAAGTCGATGGCGAGCAGCGAGGGTGCGGTCGATTGGGCCGACGTGGCGGCGGTGCTCCAGGCCGAGCAATGGGTCGCCTTGGAGAGTCAGTTTCTCGATACCGACGCCTCGCACGCCAACACCTTGTTGGCCATAACTGCCGACGAGCGGCTGCGGTTGGCGCGCCACGGCGTGTTGGCCACCCTGATTGCCAACGTCGCGACGCAAGCGCTCAGGGGCAACCGGTTTCACGATGCGCTGGCGCTCTTCGATGCCGCCATCGAGGGCAAGATCGACCCTGGAGCCGCAGCCAACCCGCTCTTCGCGGTGCAAGATGACAACAACCATCTTGGCATCGACCGACCACGCGCCCGGCGCTACCTCGAGCGGTGTCTGCCCCACGGCCCGCGAAACCCAACCGTGTTTCTCAATGGCGTTTTCGTCGCGATGGAGCTTGATGACCACGCGCAAGCGCTTGAGTTGCTGGGGCTGGCCAAAGCCGCCGGTCTGCCCATCAAGCAGTACAAGAACGAGCGGCTCCTGACCCCGCTGCGAGGGAGCGCCAGGTTCAACACGCTGATGCGTTAGCCGAGCGGCGGGGTGCGTGCGCGAGCCGCCTGGGGTCAGCGTGACGGGTCGATCAGGTCAGGCCGTTCGGGCGCCTCACCATGAACGCGACGCCGATACCGACGCGCGCGCGGCCTTTGCTCGCTCCCGGCTCCCTCGGCTGATGGCAGGCCGATGTTTGAAAAAGAACGTATGGCGGCTCAAGAAGCGCTCCTGGCGGGCCCGGGGGCGATTCACGACCGGCCCACCGCCCGCCGGCCAAAGCCTCGACCCCGGCGGAGTGAGGTCGCTCCAAAGACTTGGCGCTCAAGAATGTGACAAGCAGGCAAGATACGCTCATGGCGAGTCAAGCCCACAGTACCGCCCACGACGTGCTCGTCATTGGCGCCGGAGTCGCCGGCCTCGAATGCGCACGCACCCTCGCGGCGGGCGGGCGCCGGGTGCTGGTGGTCGAGCGCGCGCGCGGAGTCGGCGGGCGGTGCGCCACTCGGCGCTTCGAAGACCAGCCCGTCGACTTCGGCCCACTTTTCTTGCACGGCAGCGACGCCGCCTTCGTCAACGCCGTCACCAGCGTGCCCGGAGTGACGACCCTCGAGGGCTGGCCCTACCGGGTCGAGGGCCGGGGCGCCCCGTGCCAGCCCGCCAGCCTAAGCCCTGGCGAGCGCCGCTTCGCTTTCGCTGAAGGGTTGGCTGCCTTCCCCAAGCACCTCGCGCTGGGGCTCAACGTCAAGCTGTCGACTCAGGTACTGCGTCTGTCGGTCGGCGAGCACACGATTCGGGTGCACACCGAGGCGGGCGAGGTTCTCGAAGCTTTAGACGTGGTGGTGGCCCTGGCGCTCGAGCAGAGTCGCGAGCTGTTGAGCACGATGCCGCAGAGCGCAGAGGTCGCTGGCGCGGTGGGCCTGCTCGGCATGTTCACCAGCGTGCCGTCGCTCACGGTGATCGCCGGCTATGGGCTCGAGCTGCCCACCCCCGCGTGGGACGTGCAGTACCCCGAAGACAGCGCGAGTCTGCAGTCGATCGCCCACGACTCTGCGAAGCGACGGGCGCCCCGCGCCAGAGTGCTGGTCTTTCAGGCCAGGCCGCGCTGGTCCCGCCAGCGGCTCGAGGTACCTGCCCAGACGTGGGCCGCCGAGCTGCTTGCCGAGGCCGCGGGGCTCGTGGGGGCCTGGGTGGCCCAGCCAGTCTTCACCTCTGCGCACCGATGGAGCCACGCCCGGGTCGAGCGAGGCAATGAGCTGGCGCAGCCCATCACCGTGAGGCTGTCGCGCGGGCAGCGGCTGGGCCTGGCGGGCGATCTCTTCGCTCCAGGTGGCGGGGTACAGGCTGCCTGGTCTGCTGGTAGAACCCTCGCTGAGCGTTTGCTCAAGGAGAACCCATGAGTGTCCTCGTCGAAGAGAAGCTGCTCGAGCGGGTCGAGCATGACCGTGACCACGAGTGCCCGGGCTTTGGGCCTGACAAGGTCTGTGTACGAATGGTGGCCGTCGCCCACCTGCCGACCCGCTCGGGCAACTTTCAGATCGTCGCTTTTTTGAACAACCGCGACCAGAAAGACCACATCGCCATCGTTCACGGAGATGTGGTGGGGCAGTCAGATGTCGTGACCCGGCTCCACTCCGAGTGCCTCACCGGTGACGTCATGGGGTCGCTGCGCTGCGACTGTCGAGATCAGCTCGAGGCGTCGCTGCAGCGCATCGCTGCCGAGCCCCGCGGCGTCGTGCTGTACATGCGCCAGGAGGGTCGGGGCATCGGTCTGGCCAATAAAATTCGCGCCTACGCCCTGCAGGATCGCGGCATGGACACCGTTGAGGCGAACCTGGCCCTCGGCTTTCGAGACGACGAGCGCGACTACGCGGTCGCGGCGCACATGCTCCACAGTCTGGGCATCGCGTCGGTTCAATTGATGACGAACAACCCGGGCAAGATCGGCCAGCTCGAGAAGCACGGAGTGAAGGTTGCGGCGCGGCTGCCCCACCTCCTCCCCCCAACGCCCACAACCGCTTCTACCTTGAGACGAAGGCGAAGCGCTCGGGCCACTACATCGACTTTTCCGGTCTCCCCCGCCTGCAAGAACAGAGTGACGAGGTTCGGGTCGAGGGCATGCCAGAGACGTGACCCGAGCCCTCGGCGAGGTCGAAGCTGCAGAGGTCTTTCGACGACCTTTGGGCTGTCAGCCCGAGTGCCGCACTTTGAGCCTCGGGTGCGTGCGCTCGAGTTGCCGGGCAGCCTGAGCCGAGAGTGACGGTGCGATGAGGTCGAGCTGCTCGAGCCGGTCGAGCGCAGCACCCCAGCTCAGGTCATGCGCCGACCAGCGCAACCAATCAGGCAAATGCACTGTCAGCCGAGTCACCCTTGCCGCCACCCGGCTCTGGAGCAGCTGCTTGACGGCCTCGGGCTCGAAGGGCCCATCGAGCTTCATGTGCTCGATTGGCCCCAGCCCCTTTGCCTCGAGAAATGGCACCGGTAGCGCGCTCGCGCTTTCATCGAGCGCAATGGTCAGCGACCTGAGCGACGGGCAGTTGGCACTGCCCAGGCTGCTCAGCACGGCCCTGCCGTCGCACATCGGGTCGATGAGCAGAGTCTCGAGCCGCAGCGCCTGCACGTCGGTGAAGTCGGGCCGCGAGCACCACAGCTCGAGGTGCCGCAGCCGAGGCAGGGCGTCGAACAACGGCTGCACCTTGAAGACCCGCTCACACCCGAAGTACTCGCCCCGGTCGCCCAGGCGAAACTCTTCGAGCGTCGCCGCCCGCCCGTCGTCGATTCGCCGAATCACGTCGCGAAAATCATCGAGGCTGCCAATGAAGCGAAGTGACCGAATCACCCACGCAGCTCGGCACTCGATGAGCGTCGAGAGCCGCCCGACGTCATGCACCGTGGCGGTGTCGATGAACCCGGCTCGCCACGTCACGTGCCCCACGTGCTTGCCCAACAGCCGGGCCCGCAACTGCTTGAAGAGCTGC
>JANLPS010000493.1:0-2704 GCA_031367385.1 Archangium sp.
GGTGGCGAGCAGCTGCAGCCCCTTCCACCGTGCGAGCAGTGAGGCCTCGTACAGCGCCGACGCCGCCTCCAAAGGCTCGCTTGTGCGCTTGGCCCGCTCCAGCGCGCTCACATAGAGCTCGGCGTCGACCCGCTCGCGCGACCCGAAGTACGGCAGCGCTTCTCGGCCCCGATCGGCCCTCATCAGGCGCCTTGCCAGCAGCCGCCGCAAGCCCTCATGCTGATCATCGGGCCCCCATGAGCTGTAACGGTCTTCATCTTCGAGCGTCGATGGCGCTCGACGCCGGCACGGGTCGACCGGGGGCAACCCGTCAACCAAGCGCTTGAGCGCATCGACCTCAAGCACCCGCTCGGCGACCCAGGCCACGTCTGGCCACGAACAGCTCGCCCGCACGTGCCCCATCGCGCCATCGAAGTCATCTCGGCTCAAGGCGAGAATGGCGCGCTCGCCTTCGATCAGGTGCAGTGGGCGTCGGTGGTCGATCGGGCCCCAGTCTTCTTCAGCGGTGAGGGTCTTCGCGGCGAGGGCGAGTTCCTGATCAGCCTCCTTGCGCAGGCCGCTGCGCAGCAAAAGCTTGGCCCGCACCCAGTGGGCAACCGCTGTGTCTTCGAGCCGAGCAAAGGTCGCCGCTTCTTCGAAGCGCCCCGCGCGGTAGAGCGCGGCCGAGAGGTGCGCGGCCCCCGAGACCTTTGGCAAGCGGGCCAACGCCGAGAGCACTGTGTTTGGGCTGGGGCGGTCAGGGTTCTGGGCCCACCAGTCTTCGGTGGCACGCGACCACAGGTACATCGCCATCAACCGCTGCACCACCGGCTCAGCTAACGCGCGCAGGAGCCGCTCATTATCGCCCGCCAACTGCCGGGCCACCATCAGCAAGCTCACTGTGCCCACCGAGCTGCCGTGCGCTGCCTGCCGTGCATAGAGCACCACAGCCTTGGCGTCGTCGTGAGCCCACAGAGCGCGCCTGGCTTCTTCTCCGAGGCTGGCCACCGCCAGGCCCATCGGGTCATCATAGCCGGCCTCGGCGTGCGCGCGCAGGCTCGCGAAGTGCTTCGCGGCAACCGTGCCGTCGTTGGAGCTTTCACCAAGCATGTACTCCGCGGGGATGGTGAAGCGCAGCCGCTCGGCCTCGGGCAAGGCGAGCACCGCAGCGAACTGTTTCGCCGCCAGCCCCCGGTCGGAGGTGTGCCAGGTTTTCGCGGCCTTCGCATACAGCTCACGCTCGCGCGTTTGGCCGCCGAGGCGCGCATCAGGAGCCTCGCCGTGCTCAGCCACCACGAACCTGGTGGTTGGCGCCGAGACGAGTCGGGTGGCCTCCAAATCGAACAAGCCATCGGGCATCTGCGCGAGGGCCGCGTCGCGCTGCGACAACAGCTCGAGCGGGAAATCGGGGCCACACGGCCAGGCGGCGCCCGAGGCCAACAGCAGACCCGTTGCCAACGCGCTACTGCGAGACATGAAGGTTTTCTCCGCGCACGGTGCCAACCCGAATGCGCTCGCCAGGCCGGAGCCAGAGCGGCTGAAGGGTGGTGAACTGGGCCGTCTGGGCGTCGGCGTGGCCCTGGTAGCCCGTCGTCGCTTCGCTCTGGGTGATGGCGCCCGAGACCCCGAAGCGTCGAGGGGCCATGGCGTCGAGGCAGCCGGTGTTTTGAAGCCACACATCACGCCCTGCCTTATCGAACGCCTCGAGGTGAACCTCGACTCGCGGGTCAAGCACCGGGTCGCGGCGGAGCACCGCCTCCAGGGTCGCCGGGCTCCAAGCGCTCCGGTCTTCACGGTTGCCGAGCCTAAAGAACACGAACCCGCTCACCTCGGGCACCTGCTCGAGCGCGCGCATCGCTGCTGCCACCACTGCGGGCTCGGCCGCGACCTGCCGCCCATCACCGAGTGAGGCGCGATAGGCCGGCAGGGCGACCCGAAAAGGCCGATGGGTCGCCTCGGCCCATTGCCTCGCATCGGCGAGGGCCTGCTCGGCATCGAAGAGCGTGGGCGCTCGAACCGTGTGCACCTGCAGCACGACTTCGTCGACCGCGTTCGCCAGCGCCGCGGCGTGTGGTGACGAAGCCCAAGTGGGCAGCGCAGTCACCGACAGCCGGCGCCCCGGCTCCTTCAGTTGCTCGAGCCGCTCGACCCAGGCTCCGAGCGCATCGGTCGAGGCGTCGAAGTCGAGCTCGACCTGAGCAACCGAGAGCCCGCGGGTGCGCAGGGCAGTGACGCGGGCGTTGAAGCGCTGGAGATCAGCTTCGGTAGGCATCGCGCCGCCGGCGCGCAGCACCGCGATGACGGGGGCCCGTGCGTGTACAAGGGCCTTCAGGTCGACCGAGATCTCGCCCGGGGTTGGCCCCACCTCCTCCAGCAGAACGCGTACCGCCGTCACTCCTCGCGGCAGGTCGCTGACGCTCTGCTGCACCGCCGGAGACCAGCTTCGATTCCACACGTACACGTCGCTTGGCAGCCTCGGCGTGTTCTCGCAGCCGCAGAAAAGCGCGGCGAACCAGACGCAGCACGCGGTTCTGACGAGCGGTCGAATTGTCACCACCTGTTGCTCTGCAGCATCTCAGCCACCTCACCTCGAAGTTGCTTCGCGCAGCTCACAGCGCCCGTCGTAAAAACGATGCCGTCGTGGGCAACTACGGCAAGAGATCTCGTGCGTGTGGCGACCCCGCGGTGAGCGCCTCTCACCGATTGATTGAAGCCATCGACGCCG
>JANLPS010000502.1:0-6663 GCA_031367385.1 Archangium sp.
TGCTCATGTCGACCGGGGCCGAGTCTGAGGTGCCGATGTAGAGAAGCCCTCCGGGCCGGCAGAGGCGCGCGCACGCCGAGATGATGACGCGCGGGTCATCGACGTGCTCGATGACATCGTTGGCGATGACGCAATCGAAGCGCTGCTCGGGGTCGAGTGAAGAGAAGTGCGTGACGAACGGGTCGTACCCGGTGACGTGCGAGTAGCCCCGCGCTTTGAGAAAGTCGATGAAGAGGCCGTTGCCACACCCGTAGTCGAGCACCGCATCGGTCTTCGCGAGCCCGCTCTTGACCAGGCGGCGCAGCAGATTGCTCAGCGTGCCTTTGGCAAAGACGTCGAGGCGCCTGCGGTTGAGCGGGTAGTCAGAATACATCTGCGCGTAGTCGACGGGCTGGAGGCTGCGAATGCTCTGACAGGTCGGGCACTTCCACAGGGTGAACTGTTGGTTCATGAAGCGCTCGGTGTTGCCGCGAACAGCTCCAAAAGCGGCGCGGTCTGCGGGGTCGGCGTGGTGGCCACAGATGACGCAGGTGGGCTGAACCGCTCCTTCCGAGGCTTGCTGTCGTTGAAGACCTGCCGCGCCCGCGCCTGGTACCAGAGTCATGAAGGCCTTTCGAAGCTCGAGCGTCAGGCGGAGAACCTTACCACTGGCTCCTGAACAAGCATTGGTGGCGTCAGGCGGTACGCTAAGGCACGACCAACGCCGCGCTGAACGGGCCCGTCTGGCCGATGAGCGCGTCGGTGAAAAGAGTTCGCGCCTCGAGCCCCGCGTTCAGAACGCTCGAGCTGAGGGCCCACCGCTGGCTCGGTTGGCAGCCGGCGGTGCCCACCGCAGACCAGGTCGCGCCAGCGCGGGCGTAGACCTCGACGGTGCCAGCACCAGGGCAGTCTCCGGTGATGCTGCCCACGCCCCCATCGGTCGGCGGTGCGATGAGCCCGTTGCTGAACAACTCGCCGCCGAACGTGTTCGCGAACAACCGGTTGCCTGGGCCGCTGCTGCCTCCCCGAACATTGGAGACGCCGCCCTCGAAGACGTTGCCCGGCCCCAGGGCCCACCCCGACCCCCCGGCCGTCAAGACCACGTCGAACCCGCTCTTGTGAAACACGTTGCGGCTGACCTCGCCGCCGGCCCCGGAGAGCTCGAGCAAGGCGCTCGAGGTGTTGTCAGTGAAGCTGACGGCGTCGAAGACGACAGCCGAGACCGTCAGGTGGGTGTTCTCGAGCGTGCCCGGCTCGACGCCGAAGTAGTTGCCTTCGATGCGCACGGGCGTGGGGCTCGAGACGTCGACTCTGACGCCGTAGTCACCGTGACCGAACACGTTCCACGGGCCGATGACCGCGCCGGGATACGCTTCGAGCGCCTGATACTCGACCGCGAAGCGGTTGCCCGCGATCAACGCTCCGCCGACCAGCATCTTGCCGGCGTTGCCTTTGATCACCAGGCCGGTGAGCTGAGAGCCGGCGCCCATGCTCCACATGCAGAGCGCCTCGCACGGAGCGGGGAACGCGAACTCGACGATGACCCCTCGGTCTCGCGCGTCGATGCAGGTATTCACCAGCGACTGGTTGGGAAACCGAAGCGACGAGTCAGAGACGCGAATCACCGCCGCGTCACCAGCGGGGAAGACCCGTGGGTCGAAGGCGATGCGGTGCGGCCCGGGCGTGTTGGCGGCGAGAAAAATCGCCTCACGCAACGAGAGCGTGGCTCCTGCCGCAGACCGGTCATTGAGCAGCGTGCCGCCCTCGAGCAGATCGTCGAGGGTATCGACCACCCACTGGGCCCCGCCGTCGCACCCTTGAATCGGCAGCGATTGGGCGAATCGCCCCCACCCTCTCTCAAGGTCGAGCTGGGTGCCTGCATCAACCCCCGCGTCGGCGCGGGTGGTCGCGACCACATGGTTTGAGGTGCAGCCGAACCCGACCAGCGCGAGCGTCAAAACAAGCGACGTCTCGAGGGTGATGCGGCGCATGGGTCGCGAAAGATCATGCTTCGCCTACCCCTTCAGAGCAAGACGACTGCCTTCACCAACCAGCTGGGGCCCGCTTGGCGCAACCGAGCTGAGGTCGAGCTCAGCCGCTTCGGCGGCCCGCAGCCGTCGCGCGGGTATGCCACCCCAGACCTCTCCGGGGGGAATGACCGTGTTCTTCATCACCACCGCGTTGACCGCGACCACCGCTCGGTCTCCGATGATCACGCCTGGCTGAATCACCGCCTTGGCCCCAATGGTCGCGCCGTGGCCGATGCGAATGGGCGACAGCGAGAGCTCGTCGCGCTCGACGGCGTGAGCGAAGAGCACCGCGTCATGGCCGATGATGACGTTGTCGCCGACCTGGGTCAGCGGGGGGTCGAGAATCGTGCCCGCAGAGTACGTGTTCTCGCCCAGCCGGGCTCCCAAGGCCAGGTACACCAGCCGCATCAGCGGCACCGGTATGAAGCGGCTGCGGGTCAGCGACTGAAAGAGCACCAAATAGAACAGCAGGTACACATGGTAGGTGAACTCTTCTGGTGAGCCTTTGGGTATCGGCCCCAGCGTGAGCGGGCTGACCATCAAGAACACGCGGTAGAGCGCCATTGCATAGAGATAGAAGAGAGTGATCGCGGCGGCGACCAGGGTCAGCCCTCGAAAGTCTCCCAGGGCGGCGGTCTTCGGTATCAGCATCACGGTGCCAATGCTCAGGCCCAGCGCCAAGAAGAACGGCACGACGAAACAGAGAGTCTGCGCAGCGGTGATCTTTCGCATGGTGACGGGCCTTGGGCAGCGGGTGGGGGGTTCAGCGGCCGGGAGGGGCTTCGAACATCTTCTTCACTTCGCGAATGATCATCTTGATCGGGGCGATGCCTGCGAACACCCGCTGCTTGTAGATGCCGCGCTGGGTGGTCACGAACGGCGCGCTGGTTTCGAGCTGGCGGAGCGACTCGTCAACCACCTCTGCCGGGTCGCGACGCTCGTCGCTCAGCCCGGTCGCGTACGCCCCCGCTTTCAGATCGAACTCGCTGTGGGTCGGGCACGGCAGCAGCGTCTGAACCAAGATGCCGCGGCTCTGCCATTCTCCGTAGAGCGCCAGGCTGAAGTTGTGCAAGCAGGCTTTGCTCGCCGAGTACGCCGCGAAGTAGGGCATCGGTTGGAGCGCCGCGGGAGACGAGACGTTGATGATCGCCGCTGGAGGGTGCGACTCCAGGTCTGCCCGGTACAGGTGACACAGCGAGATCGGCGTCGCGGCGTTGAGCTGCATCATGCGCTCGTAGGTGTCGACCTGCGTCTTCTCGAAGCTGCCCCAGAAACCGCTGCCGGCGTTGTTGACCAACAGGCTGATGCGAATCGACGCGTCGTCGGTCGCCGCTTTGACCCGCGAGGCGCTTTCGCGTTCACTCAAGTCAATGGGCACCACCAGCGTTCGAATGCCGTGCGCTGCCGTGAGCGCCGCCGCCAACTCACCGAGCGCCTCTGCGCGCCGAGCGACCATGACCAGGTTGATGCCGCTCGAGGCCAACCGGCGGCAAAACTCGGCGCCGATGCCTGCCGAGGCCCCCGTCACCAGCGCCCAATGTCCTTTGAAATCGCCAACTCGCATGTGCAACCTCCACCCCTCTCTTCCCCACCGCTCCGCCGATCTCAAAAATCGTCTCATCTCGAGGTCTTAGACGCATGGTTCGGCCTCTCTCTCTGACGGTATTGGCAGCGCTGGTCGGCACCGGGTGTGCCCGCTGGCCGACGACGCCGCTCGAGTTGGTGCCATGTTGGCCGCTGTGCGGCCAGGGCTCGACCGACGGAGGAGACGCCGCTTCGAATGACGCTGGCACCGAACCAGACGCCGGCTCGATCATGACCTGGGGCCAGTACACGACGACGCTGACCCTGCCGGAGTGCCCAGCGGGCCGCGGGCTGCTGGTCAACACCACCGCAGACGAGCTCGACGGGCCGACCACGATGTCAACCGTCGCCGAGGCTGGCGCGACGCTCTCCTTCGTCGAAGCCGCGTGGATCTCAGTCAACGCCGCGGGGCCAGACACCATCGCGTTTGACCCGCTGGTGTTTCCTCCAGAGCGGCCAGCCACCATCACGCTGCCCAACACCGCGCCGCGGCTGCCGCTCAACCTGAGCGAGGTCTGCATCGACGGTCGCGGGCGCGGCGTCATTGTTGACTGGGGTGGGTTCACGGGGGCCTGCCCCGGCTGTGTGCCGTCGCTCAACACTGGCTCACTGCTGGTGGGCATGACGCTCACGGGCATGCCGAGCAAGTTGTACGTGGGCCGCAGCCAGGTCGCCGGCTGCCGTCTGAGCGGGGGAGACACGAACGTGATCGATGCCTCCCCAGGTGCCGTGGTGGGCCCGGCCAACGTGTTCGACGGCTTCGTGGGTGTTCGCGCTGACTTGTCGAGCGTCGAGGTCCGAGGCAACTCTTTCGGCTTCGACCCTCTGCTTCGCCTTCAGCTCCGAACCACCCTGGCTGTGATCGCGAACGGCACGATACTCTTCGAAGACAATGTGGTGTGGAGCACGCAGAGCGCCATCGGCGGTGGTCGCCAACTGACCGAGCCCGTGATGGTCATCAGAAACAATTTTTTCGGGGTCGATCGCTCGGGCACCCTGGTGCAGACGCCCGGCCAAATACCCATGATCTTGGCCGGAGGAAACTTCGTGTTCGGCCCAGGCAACGCCGTGCGAGGCAGCCTGTTGATCGGCCTCGTCGCCGATACCAGCGCGGTGATCACCCGAAACACCATCACCGGCCCGACGGCGCCCATCGAGTACCTACGCGGAGAGCCGTTTGGGCCTCCGATCATCGTGAGCGCCACCGCCACCGAGGTGCGCGGCACCTGCCCCGTCGCGGGTCTGGTCGAGGTCTTCTCAGACCCTCAGAATCAAACCGAGACCTTCTTGGGCGACGTTCAATGCGACACGACGACCCAGTGGCGCTTCTCGGGCGTCGTACCGACGGGCCGAAACGTCACCGCGACGGTCACCTCGGGCTCGCGCACCAGCGTCGTCTCGGCGCCCCTCGCCGTGCCGTGATCAGCGCTTGAGCGCTCGAACTTCATCGGCGTGCGACCCGGCCGGGTACGCGGTCAGGTAGTCGTCAACCGCCTGCTCGAGGCCGGCGAGCTGGCCGCGTTGGAGGCACACCACCGTCAGAAACAGCGCCTCGTCACGGCGGGGGACGCCCGCCCCGCTGCTGGCATAGCGCTGATACAGCGCGGCCGCGTCGGCCCACCGCGATTGGCTGCGCGCGATCGTCGCCAGCAGCAGCTGCGTCTCACCAGCCCGCACCTCGGTGGGGAAAGCGACGCGGTAGTGCTCGAGACACGCGCGCGCCAGGTCGAGCCTCGAGAGCTCGATCTGCAGCTCACAGACCCGAAAGCTGGCCGCGGGGGCGAAGCGGCCTTGCGGGTACTTCTGAAGGTACCCTTCGAAGCTGGCGAGGGCTTCGGCTTGACGGCCGAGCTCGACCAGCAGCTTCGAGGCCTCGAACACCGCGGGCTCGGTCGCGGCCGTATCGGGGTACTTGGCGACAATGCCGCGGTAGAGCGCGAGCGCGGCGCTCCGTTCACCTCGGCGCAGTCGGCACTCCGCCCGCAGCATCGTCGCGCGCACGTCGTCGCCCGGGGTGTCGAGCGCTTTTTTCGCGAGCACGCGATCGAGCTCGACGCAGCTTTTGGCCTCGAGTCGGGCCTGCGCGAGCTCCCACGGGTCTGGCGTCTTGCCCGCGGGGCGCACGCGCTGGCTTGGCACGGTGGGGTGCTTGGTCGGCAGGTCGAGCGCCACCGCGGGTTCGGGCTCGAGCGCGCCCAGCCTCGCGTCGACGCGGGCAAGCTGGCCGTCGGTCACCAGCACGGCCGCTCGCCAGGGCTCGAAGCCACTGCGTGAGACGCGAAGGCTCCGTGGGCCGGGGGCGCACCGCAGCAGCAGCGGGGCCGAGCCAGCCACCACGCCATCGACCTCGACCTCGGCACCGTCGGGCGCGCTGGTCACCAGCAGATGACCGCGGTGCGCCAGAGGGGCGAACCAGGGCCGGTCGAGCAGGTCGACCGTCAGCTCGCCCAGCGCCGCATCGGTCAACGCGTCGCCCGCATTCAAGACCAGCGCGCGGGGGCCCTCGATTTGAACCGTGCCCTCGGTCACGCGCACCCTGCGCAGCTGGCCGCCCTCGACGTCGACCGAGAAGCGCGTGCCCTTCACGATGACCCGCGAATCGCCCGCCTCGATGATGAAGGGGTTGCCAGGCGAGCGCTTGGCGACCCAGAAGTGCGCGATGCCCGAGTCGATTCGAGGCCTCCGGTCGGCGCCGAGGTGCGCCTGGGCCGGGCCTTCGAGCCCGATGCGCGCTTGGCCTCCCAAGTCCAGGTCGACGCGAGCTCCTGGCGCCAGTCGCAGGCCTTCTCCCCCTCTGAGCAGCGTGACCTCGGCAGGCAGGTCGACCTCGCCGGTGCGCAGCGCGATCTGGGCGTCGGGCTGCGGCGGCATCAGCACGGGTCGAGCACTCGAGACCCACCAGCCGAAGACGCCGGCCGCGATCAGCGCAAACGCTCCAGTGAGCACGAAGCCCACGCGTCGGTTCGAGGCCGAGCGGCGATCAAGCTCGGCGCTGATTCTGCGATAGACGGCTTCGAGCCGAACGCCGAGCCCGGCTTCACTTTGGCGCCGAAGCTGGCCGAGGGCGGCG
>JANLPS010000524.1:0-12043 GCA_031367385.1 Archangium sp.
CCCAAACGCTCGAAGCCTCGTTGCACAGCGGCACCGACCCGGTCACGCCGCTGCTCGACTTGAGCGGGTTCATTCGCGACGAGTGGGCCGAAGAGGTGCGGCAGGCCTACCGGCAGGGCCTCGAGTCGGGCGCCCGCGCGCTGGGCGAATCACTGGTCGGTTTGGTGCGAAACGGGGGCCTGGTGCAGGTCGTCGACCAACCTGACCCGGCCCTGGTTCGCTTGCGCTTGCGACGCGGTGGCTTCAACTACGTCGACTTGAGGCTCAACGCTGAGGGCGGGGTGGTCGACTGGTACGTGTACGACCTCGGAGAATGGTTCAGCGAGAGCCACGCGCGACTCTCACCCATCGCCAGCGCAGAAGAGAAGCTGACTCCGACCCAGAAGGCGTTGCTCGAGAGCGCAGGCACGGTGAGCGAGATGCACGCGGCGTTGTTGGCGGGCCGGTGGTCTTCGGTGCTGATCAGCTATTTTTCGCTGCCGCAGGTCTTACAGAGAGAGCGCGGCTGTCTGCGCATGCGCGTGTCGGCCGCGATGAACCTCGACGAGACCAGCTACAGCGAGGCGTTGAATACCTATCTGCGCCAATTTCCCGGTGATGGGGGGCTCGACTTGATGTCGATCGACGGCTTCTTGTTGCTGGGCAAGATCGACGAGAGCCTGGCCTCGGCCAAACGCCTCGAAGCGCGCGTCAATGATCCGGTGCTGGGCAACCTCCGGGCAGGGGTCTTGGTGCGGGCAGGGCGCGCCGATGCGGCGATCGCGACGCTGGCCGAGGTGACCGAGCGCGCTCCGACCGACCCCCAGGCCTATTGGGGCCTCATCGGCCTGATGCTGGAGCGCCGAGAATTCTCAGAAGTTGCGAAATGGCTGACGCGAATTGACCGGCAGGCTGGCGTGGCCCTTCGCGATTTGAGAACCATCTCAGAGTACAAGGAGTTCGTTCAATCGCCTGAGGGCCGAGGCTGGCTTTCATCGCGCGCGAACTGATTCAATCGTTTGACCGGAGCTCGAACCCATGGCCGTTTCGATTGGCAACCCTTCCCGAACTGCTGCGACCTCACAGACGGCTGGTGCGACCCCGATTGGCGTGCCTGAGGCTGCGGCCGAGGCGGTCAAGGCGGGCAAGCTCGAGGCGGTCACCGTTCGCAAGGGCGACACCCTGTGGGACCTCTGGTCGAAGTCGAACCGCGGCACGTGGGAGGACTTCAAGTCGCTCAATTCGCATCTGACCGCTGACCCCCGCCGCAACAATGGCGACTTGATCGTGCCCGGTGACTCGGTGTTATTGCCTGCAGCGCAAGCGGCCGAGGCGAAGGCCAAGCCGTGGCAAGCCGCCGCGAAGGCGAAGGCAGCTTCAGACGAGGTGGGCGCGAAAGCAGGCGCCACTTCAGCCACCAAGGCGGAGGGTGCGACTGCACCGGCGGTTGGTGCCACGCCACCTGCCGCCGCAGCAGTCAAAACGGAGCCTGGTGCGGCTGCGCCTCCAGCCGCCGCCGCCAACGCGCCGACGGGCACCACCGCGGGGAAGCCGGTCGACGCTGCGGCCGCGAAGGCTCCCGCCGATTCACCGGCGGCGAGCGCGCAAAAGGCGCTGGCCGATCTCAAAGCGGCCGGCTTCGCCGGTGAACCCACCCCTCAGGCACTGGCCAGTGAGCTCGCCAAGCGCGTGCTCGACCCGGTGTCGATCGACAACGCGTTCTTGAACGCGGCCCTCGGGTACGCGCACGCGACGAATACTGCTCCCGCGCTCAACACCGAGCTCGGCAAGATCGTCGAAGGGCGAGTCGAAAAGAAGTCGCAAGGCAGCTCTGAAGACGTCGCCCAGGCGGCCAAAAAATCAGGCGCTGCGACCGACGGGTACCTGCGAGGCCTGATCGGCCTGCAGAACAGCGACAGCGCGAAGAAGCGCTCTGAAGACCTCTTGACCAAGGGCGCTGATCAGCACCGGGGCACCACGACCGAGCTCGTCGCTGAAGGCGCATTGGGCATGCTCAAGTCGATCGCCGAGCACCCGGTCAAGGCGGCGATCACCGCCGCTGCAGTGACGGCGGGGGTTGTCGCACTCCCAATCGCGGCGGCTGCTGGCGCCATTGCGCTGGGCGCCTCTACCGCCGCCGCCGCCACTGCTGCGCTTGCCACCGGTGGCGCCATCAGCGGGTACTTTGCAGTCGATGGAGCGAAGAAGATCTACGGCGGCGCGAAAGACATTCTCGCGGCCGACAAACTGACCGGCGCTGAGCGCGATGAAAAATTGATTCACGCCGGCGGTGAGCTGGCGGCCGGCGTGCCCAGCCTCGTCGGCGCCGGAGGCGGGGCGGCCATGGGCCTCAAGGTGGCTCGTGCCGTCGTCGCGAGAGGCGCGATGAAGGGCCCCGAGCTGCTCGCGATCTCGAATTCTTCAGGCGCCCCCCAGTTGCCCGGCCCTGGGGCGACCCCGCTGCTCACCGGCCCGACCGTTGCCGAGCTGGCCGCCTCGCAGTTGCAAGAGCAGGCGAAGTCGGTGGCCTTCGGTCGCCCGCCCCAGGGTGGTGCCGGGGGCCAGGCCCCTGCGACCTCTGGGCCTCTCGCGGGCTCGAGTGCGCAAGCGCCCGGCCAGGCTGCGGGCGCAAAGGTGCCCTCAGCTGCCGACCCGGTTGTGGCGCCCAAGGCCGTCGACGTGCCAGGCACCGTCAAGCAAGTCGCCAATTACGACGCGCTTCGCTCGAATGCGATCGTCTACACCGCGAAACCGGGTGAGAGCCTCGCTGACGCGTTGAAGCACGCACGGGCTCAGACGGCCAAACTCAAAACCGTCGATACGGTGTGGATCGAAGGCACCGAGGCCAACAGCGCGTTCCCCGGCAAGTTGATCGCCGCTGACAAGAGCATCAAGGGCATCTCGATCTTCGATCGCAAGCCGTTCGCGAATGAAGCGCCCGTTCGGCTCAGCGCCGGCGAGCTCGCCGCCGAAAAGGCCGCGGCCTCGCGGGCGAACGACCTGAGCCGCGAGCTCGGCGAGCCCGTGACGTACAACCGGGTCGAATTCACTGGCGTGAAGACCGCTGATGGCCGGCCCGTGGGCAGGTACATCATCGGCGGCCGACCGGCCGAAAAATTTCAAGAAGTGCGAGAGGCGGCAGCCCAGCTCGGCACCCCCGTCGAGTGGAACTTCTACTCGCGTCAGGGCCAAGGGCTCCAAGCGACCGTTCAGCCCACCGGTAGCATCAAGGTCTCGATCGGCGAGATCAAGCCCGAGGCTCAGGCGGGGTTGCCCGAATACCTGCGGAGCATCTCGGAGAGCACCAAGGGCCCAGTCGAGGTCGAGAGCGTGTGGGCGAGCAACCAACGCCGGCCGTTCACGATGCAAGAGGGGCGGCTGCTCAAGCCCGCCGAGGCTCCCGCTGAAGTTCGAGCGGCGTTCGAGGCCAAGGCCGAGGTCGAGCGCGCGAACACCGGGTTCACCGATGACGGGGCGCGGCCGCTCGACGTGCCGATGCCCGAGGCGCCGGCTCCCGCAGCTGGCGCGGTCTCGGCTGCTCCGAAGCGCGCGAAGGCCCGTCGCGGGGGTAACAAGGCTGAACTCGAGCGCGCCGCCCGAGACGCAGCCCAAGAGCTCAAGGGGTCTCCCGCGAGTGTCCTCAGCCGGTCGCAAAAAGACATTTGGGCAGAGAACCTGCAGGCCAACATTCTCCCCAGGGCGAAGGTCAACGCCGGCAAGGGGGTTGAGTTGGCGCCGGAGGGTTCGGTCGTGGGTATCGTCGAGATAAGGGGCGACAACGCGATCGTCATCACCCGCCTGGGCAGCGAAAAGATACCGCTCTCGAGCCTGAGCCCGGCTACGGCCGTCGACCGTGGTCTCGCCGTCGGTTCGCCTGTCAAAATCTTGGGGAAGCTGGTGGGAGCCGGAGAAGAAGGCCGAGTCACATCGCTCAATGACAACGTCGCTGTCATCACAATCCCTGGCGTGAATGGCGCGAGCCGACAGCTCCAGGTGCCTCTCGACTATCTCCAGCCGGTTCGCTCCTTCGGCGCCGAAAAGCTCAAGGGAGCTCCCGCGAGTGTCCTCAGCCGGTCGCAAAAAGACATTTGGGCAGAGAACCTGCAGGCCGAGCTTATCCCTAGGGCGAAGGTCAACGCCGGCCAAGGGGTTGAGTTGGCGCCGGAGGGGTCGGTCGTGGGTATCGTCGAGATAAGGGGCGACAACGCGATCGTCATCACCCGCTTAGGCAGCGAACAGATACCGCTCTCGAGCCTGAGCCCGGCTACCGCCGTCGACCGCGGTCTCGCCGTCGGTTCGCCCGTCAAAATCTTGGGGAAGGTGGTGGGCGCCGGCGAAGAAGGCCGAGTCGTATCGCTCAACAGCAACGGCGCGGTCGTCTCGATTCCCGGCGTGAATGGCGCGAGCCGACAGCTCCAGGTGCCTCTCGATTATCTCCAGCCAGTCCGCTCCTTCGGCGCCTAAAGCCGCGGCGCTGTCAGGGCAGAGCTTCGATACGCTTTCATCGACCGGTCGTGCAGCCGGCTCATCGTCACCAAGCTCATCACGGCGCCGATGCCAGCCCACAGCATGTCAGACTGCGAATCCCAAGGGTCTCCTTGGGTGCCCAGAAACGCATCGCCGCCGGCCGGGTCGAGCGTCACCGCAGCCAACCATTCGATGAGCTCATACGCCGCTGCGAGGCCCATGACCGAGCTGAGCAAAATGAACACCAGCCACCCCCCTCGCCTCAGGCCGGTCACGCGCAGAAACACCTCTCGCATCACCAACACCGGAAAGAAGCCGAAGACGAAGTGCCCGAGTTTGTCGTAGTTGTTGCGGCTTTGGTGAAAGAGCCCCTGCACCCAGAACCCGAGGGGGGCTTTGGCGTAGGTGTAAAAGCCGCCGTAGACCAAGACCAAGATGTGAAGAAACACCGCGATGTAGATCAACCTCGACATCGGGAATCGGCGGTACGTCAGCGCGAGGGCGATGATGCCCGCGACCCCAGGCCCGACCTCGAGCAGCCAATTGAGCTTACTTTCAGGGGTGAAGGTCAGCGTGAAGACGAAGATGACGCCGAGCACGCCGGCCAGCGCGAGTGGCAACCTCGGAGCAGGGTGGTTTGCGCTCACGGCAACGCTTCGATGAAGTTGAGCCGGTACCCGTCGGGGTCGGTCAGTACGATCTCGCGGGTATGCCAGGGCTGGTTCTCGGGGCCCTGCACCGGGCGGTCGAACGCGGTGGCCTTGGTGGCGAGCGCGTCGACGCCTCCTTCGTTCTGGGCCAGAAACCCGAGCAGCACGCCCCAGCCGCGCTTGCCGTCGACCTGCACCGTCTTCGGCACCGGCACCAAGAAGACGTCGCCTTGTGGCTCCCAGCGCAGGTGCACGAAGGTCGAGTTACGGCCCACCTCGGTGAAGCCGAGTGCCTTGTAGAACGAGACCGACGCCTCGAGGTCTTTGACCAACAACTTCGTGAACGCGGTCAGCGGAGCAGTC
Organism: Archangium sp.; assembly: GCA_031367385.1. Lineage (GTDB taxonomy): Bacteria > Myxococcota > Myxococcia > Myxococcales > Myxococcaceae > JAEUJT01. The sequence goes on from JANLPS010000524.1 coordinate 5,460, forward strand.
GCCATGGCGGGCCCCCTTACACCCAACTGGCCGGTTTTGCTGCGACGTGACGCGACAACATTATCGGCGCAGGTCCGATAACTCCCTCAATCATGAGACTCGCCACCATCGCCGCCGGCCTCAGCGCTTTTCGCCGTTCACTCGTCGGTACGTCGCGCACCGACTTCACCGCGCTCAAGGGCTTGAAAGAGTTGCCGAAGCTGGCCGCCGAAGAGGTGACGCCGCTGCTCGCCCAGAACAAGGTCGAGCTCTACAAAGGCAAGTTCAAGCAAGACGGCAAGAGCGTGTTCATCACGGTCGTCTCGGGCAAGACCGGCACCGATCGGTCGTTCGGCGATTTCACCGCCTACAGCAAGAAGGGTGAGCGCCTCGGCACGCTGCCGAACCAACCCCTGTGGGACGATTTGGCCGAGTGAGGTGTGAGTGAAGACGCCATTGGAGGCGCGGGTGACAACACCTACGGCGCGATCTTCGAGCAGGGCAGCCAGCGCGTGACGCGCGCGATTCACGACGGCGACTTGCAGAAGCCGTAAGCTCTCGCCGCACATGGCTTCGACTCTCAGGCGCACCTACTTTCCCCACCTCGAGCCGTTTCGCACTGGCTTCTTGCCGGTCAGCGGCGGTCACGAGCTGTACTTCGAAGAGAGCGGTAACCCCCAGGGCAAGCCCGTGGTGTTCTTGCACGGCGGCCCCGGCGGAGGCTCTGACTCGAAGCAGCGGCGGTTCTTCGACCCGGCGGCCTATCGCATCGTGCTGTTCGATCAGCGCGGGTGCGGCCAGTCGACGCCCTTCGCCTCGCTCGAGAACAACACCACGTGGGATCTCGTGTCAGACATCGAAGTGCTGCGCGAGCACCTGAAGATCGAGCGCTGGCAGGTCTTCGGCGGGTCGTGGGGCAGCACGTTGGCGTTGGCCTACGCCCAGTCGCACCCGTCGCGGGTCTCAGCGCTCGTCTTGCGCGGCATTTTCTTACTGCGGCAATGGGAGATCGACTGGTTCTACCAAGGCGGCGCGAGCCACCTGTTTCCCGACGCGTGGGAGAAATACCTCGCGCCGATACCGGTGGCCGAGCGGGGTGACCTGGTCGCGGCGTACTTCAAGCGGCTCACCAGCACCGATGAAGCGGTGAGAACCGAGGCGGCCCGCGCGTGGAGCATGTGGGAGGGCAGCACCAGCCACCTGCTGCCCAACGAAGCGTACGTGTCGAAGACGAGCGACCCGACCTTCGCCACCGCGTTCGCGCGCATCGAGTGCCACTACTTCGTGAATCACGGCTGGGTCGACGGCAAGAAGGCGCTGCTCGACAACATCGAGCCGATTCGCAACATCCCCGCGGTGATCGTGCAGGGCCGCTATGACGTGGTGTGCCCGATGGAGTCAGCCTGGGCGCTTCACCGCGCGTGGCCCGAGGCCGAGCTGCGCATCACCGAAGACGCGGGGCACTCGGCGCATGAGCCTGGCAACCTGCACGAGCTGATTCTGGCCACTGAAAAATTCAAGAGCCGGTAGTGCGGGCGTGGGTGTCTGATGACCACTCCCGCAGACACGACGCTTTGTGGCGTTGCTCGGCGGCGTGGGGTCTTATGTCGCGGTGCATACCCCGCTGGCCATTCAAGGTATTTTGGGGCGAACCCGGCGCCTGGCAGGGGTCTTTCGTGAGCTGAGTCAGGTGGTTGAGGTGCTCTCGGCGTTGCTGCCGCTCGACGCCGAAGCCCGGGCGCTCGAAGAGCAGATTGTTCTGTGCACCGCCGACTTCAACAGCCTGGCCGCCGAAGACCCGGCCTCGAATGAGTTCGACAAGAAGCTCAGTGCGCTCGATTCACAGGTCAGCCAGCTCGAGAGCGCGATTCTCGCACTCGATGCTCAAATACCGATGGACGTCTTTCGCGAGTTCCTGCGGGCAACCCCACCCACGAACGAAGCGCTCGCGAGCTATATCGTCGTGCTTGGCCGTCACCTCGGCGGTGGAGACGAGCTGCTCCGCCTCGACCGGTTGCAGCTGCTCTTGACGAGGGTCGTGAACTCGTTCGTGACTCCGGCTGAGCGAAAGCGCGGCACCCGGGTTCGCGACCTGATTGGCGAGGTGCTGCCTCCGCCTGCGGCCCCCGCGGCGAATCGTCAGTCGGTGATCGATTTCTTTCGAAATGCCACCGTTCAGGTGCTCGGGTTTCAAACGCTCGACTCGCTTTTGGCGTCGGGTTTTTTCGTCGATGTGCGCGGGTACAAGCTCTCGTTGCGCACGGGCATTCTCGACCCCGAGGTGATGACGGCGATCATCGAGCTCAATGACGCCACCTCGTCGACGATTGGCCGGCTCGCCACGCTGGTCGAAGGAGATCGCCAGCGGCTCGACGAATACATGCAGACCGTCGACGAGCGCATTCGCGGCATCTTCAAGGGGCTGCGCGTCGACGACAGCGAGCTCAAGGCGAAGTTCATCCGCCGGCAGGCCGCAGCCGCCGCTTCTGGCGCGCGCGCTCCGATCGTGCTCACCGCGACGCCCGCCGCCGGGCCGACGAATCGGGGCCTGAGGGCGTTTCGCATCGTGATGGTCGTGCTGATCGTCTTCGCCGGTGGCGCGCTGCTCGTTCAACAGCAGGGCCAGTCATCGCCGAAAACGGTGAGCGCTGAGCAATTGAAGCGGCTCTCACCGCTGCTGCAAGACGCGGTCGTGGGCGTCGGTGGCAATCTGGTGGCTCAGGTCGACAAATCGAAGTGGGTGCTGATGAGCCGAGAGGAGCGGCTCGTCGAAGCGGCGAGCATCGGCAAGAAGCTCGCCGAGAACGGGTACCAGACCGTCACCGTGCTCCTCGAGAGCCGCGTGGTGATTCAAATCGACCACGGTCAGCCGCTGATCGTTCAATGAAGGCGACCCTTGGTGCGATCGGGGCTGCGGCGTGCCTGGGCCTGGCCTGGCTCGTGGTGTCGCAGTCGGTGGGCGAGCTTCGAGAAGCCCGCATCGAGCTCGTGGGCCAGCTCTCGCGCTCGACCGCGCAGCTGCGCACCTTCGATGGCGTGCTGATCGCGGCCCAGGCCGACCGTACAACCGGAGTGACCGCGGTCGACCGGCTCCTGGCGCAGTCGCTGAGCGCTCCAGAACGCGACATCCTCGCGCGGGTGCGGGCGTGCTTGGGCGATGCCACCTGCACCACCCCGGCGGCCGACTTCTTCGAGCCGCTCAAGTCGGCCTCATCGGCGTCGGTGGCGGGCGCGTGGGCGCGGGTCGACCACACCGAGGCCGACCTCTCGCTTCGTTTGGCAATCGCCCTTGGTCTGGGGCTCGGGGCATGCCTGTTGATCTGGGCCACGACGCGAGCGCGGCCCCTGGCGGTTGCACCCCCGCAGCCGCACGACGACCCGATGATGCAGCTGCTGCGCAATCGCATCGACGCCCTGTATGCAGCCCGCACCCAGCTGACCGCGGCTGAACGGTTCGCCTCGATGGGCGTTTCAACCTCGGGGCTGATTCACTCCGTGAAGACGCCGCTGGCACGCATCGTCGCCGCCGCCCAGCTGGCGCAGCTTCGAGTTGGCGACCGCACGCCAGAGCTCACCACCGCGCTCGACGAGGTCATTCGGCAGGCTCGAGAGCTGTCAGATCACGTGCAACAGGCGCTGGCTCCCAAGTCATCGTCGGGCCAGACCCCGCTCCTGGAGGTCTGCCGTGCGGCCCAAGCGGCACTGGCCCCATCGCTCGACGCCAAGCGCCTCACCCTCGAGGTCTCTGGTGAAGCGCTGCAAGCCCGAATTGACCCGGTCGACTTCATGATCGTGCTGCGCAACCTGGTCGAGAACGCCATCGACGCTTCACCCGAGGGGAGCCAGGTCATGCTTCGGGTGAGCGCTGAACCAGGTGGCGCAGACTGTGCGGTGCGGGTCGACGACGCCGGTGAAGGCCTCTCGGCCGCGACCCTGATGGGCAGGCTCGATGTGACGACCAAAGAGCACGGGAGCGGCGTTGGGCTGGCGATCGCTCGTTCGCTCGTGGAGCGCGCCGCCGGTCGCCTGGTGCTTGAAAACCGACCCCGGGGCGGAGCGACGGTCACTCTGATTCTGCCTCGGGTGACCCAATGATTTTTCTGGTCGAAGATGATCACTCGCTGCGCGGGTTGCTGCTCGAATACCTCAGAGCCAGCGGTTTGGCTGTCGAGGCCTTCGAGCGCGGTGAAGAGGCGCTCGCCGCAGCCGCGCAGACCACCCCTGATGTCGTCTTGACTGACGTGAACCTGCCGGGCCTCTCTGGCCTGACGCTGGTCTCTGAGCTTGGCAAGCTCGACCCCAGCATCGTCAGGGTGGTGATGACCGCGCATGGCAGCATTCAGACCGCGGTCACCGCCGTGCGTGCAGGGGCCCGAGAGTTCGTCGAGAAGCCAGTCGACCTGCCGTACCTGGCCGAGCTGCTCAAGCGGGTCGAGCGCGAGCGGAGAACCCAGCGCGAGCTGACCTGGGTACGCGCAGAGGGCTCGAACGCGATCTGGGGTGAGAGCCCGGCGATGCTGCGACTCAAGGCGCTGATTCAAACCATGGCGCAGATCGGCGCCGAGTCTCCGCCGGTCTTGATTCTGGGCGAAACCGGGGTCGGCAAAGGGCTGGCAGCCAGAGCCCTGCATGACGCCCGCTTCAGCAACACCACCCCGTGGATCGACGTGAACTGCGCGGCGCTGCCTCTCTCGCTGGTCGAGGCCGAGCTCTTTGGGTACGAGCGCAGTGCCTTCACCGACGCGAAGCAGGCCAAGCCCGGCTTGTTCGAGGCCGCCTCGGGTGGCTCGCTGTTTCTCGACGAGGTGGGCGAGCTGCCCCTCGAGGTGCAGGCCAAGCTGCTCACGGTGTTGGAATCGAGCTCGATTCGGCGCCTCGGGGCCGTTCGGGCGCGCCCGATCTCAACCGCGATCATCGCCGCCTCGAACGTTGATCTCGAGCGCGCGAGCATCGAGGGCACCTTTCGAGCCGATCTCTTTCATCGCTTGGCGGCCCTGACCATTCGCGTGCCACCGCTGCGTGAGCGCGGCGACGATGTGATTCTTCTGGCTCGTGCGTTCTTGGAGCGCGCCGCGCGCAAGTATCACAAAGACGCACGCGCGTTCTCAGCTGCCGCCGAGCGCGCGATGCGAGCGGCAAGCTGGCCTGGCAACGTGCGGGAGCTTCGGTTCTCGGTCGAGCGGGCGGTGTTGCTCGCACCGGCCGCCGAGACCACCATCGACTCGCTCGAAATCGCCGCGGGTACCCCGAGGCCGGTCTCTGTGGGTGGCGCGACGGTCGATGGGGTGACGGTGACGCTGCCCGTACAAGGTGTGCCTTTCGACGACATCGAGCGCGCGGTGCTGGTCGAGGCGCTCAAGCTCTGCGGGGGCAACGTGTCGGCGGTCGCAAAAATGCTGGCGCTGAGCCGAGATACCGTTCGCTACCGGTTCAAGAAGTATGGGCTTGAGGGTGGGTGACAGCACCCATTGGGTCGTAAGACCCACCCACTGGCGTGGCGCCAGTCGCTGAAAGCCTCAGAAACCCGCGCCAGGCACCAGCGGCCGAGATCGTGCAATGCACCAGGGCATGCGACGAACGAGAGGGTTCACCCTCATCGAAATCATGCTGGTCGTGAGCCTGGTCAGCATCTTGGCGGCGATCGCCGTCAACGAGTTCGCCACGCAGATCAAGCGGGCGAAGCGGGTGGAGGCGGAAATCGGTCTGAACGCGCTCTGGGACGCCCAGGTCTTGTACATCGGCGAGCACCAGGTCTTCGCCTCGTCGTTCGCAGACCTGCCGACCTTTCAGGTGCAGGGCGGCCGCTTGGTCTCGGCGACCGAGTACCAAGGCCCCCGCTACAGCTACCAGCTCTCTCAGCCCTGGGGTGACACCTCGTTCTACGCCGTCGCGAGCGCCCAGCTCGATACCGACCCGTGGCCTGACATTCTCGAAGTGATTGAACGTCGATAAACGCAGTCTTTTTCACGCAGAATGGAGTCACCAATGAAGCTTCTCAAGAGTGTCTGTTTCGTCGCCGTCTTGGTCTCGTCAGTGACCTTGGCCGATAAGCATCGAGTGCTCTACGACGACATCACCGATCAGTATCAACCCACCTCTTCGTCGAACGGTGCCGCCGCGAGCACCCCGGCCACCGGCGGCTCTGGCAGCAGCTCAGGCGCCGCTTCTGGTGGCTCGGGCGCAGCCGCTTCGGGCGGCTCGGCCGCGACCTCGGGGGGAGGCAACAACAACAACCGCTCGGGCTTGGGCGACGGCACGAACCCGGGTAACGGCTCGGCGAACAACGCTGGCAACAACCAGGGCACCTTGAACCCGGGCGGCCTGAAGAAATGACCTCGGTCGAGGAAGTCAGCTCAGGTCACGTCGTGGCGCGCCTCGACGTCAGATCGCACGACTGCCTGTTCCTCGAAGAGGGCGAGCTGGGTGGCATTTTCGTGGCACATGCCGAGGGTCACCCGATCGGCAGCGAGGTCACGGTCGAGCTGTTGCTCTCGTGGGGCGAGAAGATTCTCGTCGAGGCCGTCATCGTCTGGCATCGACGGGTGCCACGGGTCTCGTTGCGGCACAAACCCGGTGCAGGTTTGCGCTTTCTCAACCTGCAACCC
>JANLPS010000029.1:0-7492 GCA_031367385.1 Archangium sp.
CGCGAAGTTTCTCAACGGCTAAGACGTTTTCTCGTTCTTCTTCAGTCATGCAGGGGTGATCGTCACATTTCGCAAAGAGTTGATCTCATTGCTTCATTTTTCTCGGCCGCCAGGCGTTGCTGAAATCGAACGTGCACCCATGTAGGCCAATGAAGGCAACTCCAGGGGGGTTCTGCCCGACAACCCTCGACGATGGCGACCATCACGGCGAAGACTCCTGATTTCATCAAGATAGGCGACGTCAACACGGCCGAGAAGGCGTCGAAGATGGGGGCCGACGTCACGCAGATCACCCCGTTCAACACCTCCGCGCCTGGCACCGAGTATCGCGCCGACCGCGCCCTCTCGATGGCGGAGCTCGCCAACCTCGCCTACGACAACGACCACGACGTCGAGACCAAGCTCAAGAAGACCGGGTTTCAGCTTCAGAGCTTCTATTCGGTCAAGGGCAACCAGGGCCTGTTCAACAACGTCGATACGCAGTGCTTCGTCGCCACCAAGGGTGACGTAGTGGTGCTCTCGTTTCGCGGCACCGATGGCCTCAAAGACGCGCTCACCGACGTCGCGGCGCTCTTTCGCAACACGCTCAAAGTCGGGCCCCGAGAGACCCAGGTTCACCGCGGCTTCGACAATGCCCTCGCCGCCCTCGAAGGCCGCGCCGTCGACAGCAAAGGCCAGCCCCTGCGCGTCACCAAAGCCAGCAGCAGCGGCGGCGACCCGTCGACCCGTTCGCTCGCGCTTCACGAAGAGATCAAACGTCTGACCGATGGGCCTCCCCGCCGAAAGCTCTACATCACGGGTCACTCACTCGGCGCGGGCCTCGCCACCATCGCGGCCTTCAACCTGGCGCGCGAAGGCGTCAAGCCCGAGGCGGTGTACACGGTGGGTTCTCCGCGCGTCGGCGACCCGGCGTTTCGCGACGAGTACGACACGCTGCTCAAAGAGCGAACGTTTCGCCACGTGAACTACAGCGACATCGTGACCCGGGTGCCCTTCGACGAAGAGTACATGGACGTAGGGCTGCTCCGCATACCGCAGTGGGCGTCGAAGCTGCTCGGCAAGGCGCACCTCGACATCGAGGCCGGCTTGTACGGCCCGGCCCAGTACCGGCACGTCGGCACCGAAAAATACCTCACCCTCCAGGGCGACTTCGCCAACCCGCCTCCGGGCCTCAAGCAAGAGATCTCTGATTGGGTGAAGAGCGCCAGCAACGTGCGCGGTGACACCGTCTCGAACCACCTCTCGGGCAACTACGTCAAGGCGCTCAAGGTGTTGGCCGAGAAGGCCGCCAAGAACCCAGTCGCGCCTGCAGATTCGTTCGTGCGCTGAGGGCGTTGACGCGTAGGCTTCACCGCCCCGATGGCCACCCGCACGCAGCTCGACGGCACCCACACGGTGCTCACACCTGAATACGTTGAGTTCAAGTTCGTGCTCGCGGGTGCGCTCTCGCGGTTTCTCGCGCTGATGATCGACACGGTCGTCTCGGTGGCCCTTGCCGCGGTGCTGATTGGCGCGTCAGCCGTCGCGCTCGGAGCCCTCGCCGGGCCCGTCATCTTCGTCAGCTGGTTTCTCATCGATTGGGGCTACATGATCGCCCTCGAGAGCCTCTGGAGCGGCCAGACCATCGGCAAGCGCGCAATGGGCCTGCGGGTGATTCAAGAGAGCGGCGTGCGGGTCGGGGTGGCGCACTCGATGCTTCGAAATTTGCTGCGGCCCCTCGACCGAGCGCCCGCTTTTTATCTGCTGGGCGGCACGAGCATGCTGCTCACCCGCCACCAGCAGCGCCTGGGCGACCTCCTCGCCGGTACGGTGGTCGTTCGCGAGCAACGCCGCCGCATCCCCTCCTCGTTGGCGCGGCCGGGGGGTGACACGTCGATGCTGCGCGACAGTGACTTCTTGGCCCGCGTCGCCAAGCTGAGCCCCGAAGAAGAGACCTTGCTCTTCTCAGCCGCGCTGCGACGCGAAGAGCTCGGCATCGAGGCCCGCTTGACGCTCTTCGCCCACCTCGCCCAGCGACTGCAGAACGATCTCGGCTTTCAGAAGCCCGAGCACTTCTCAGACGAAAAGCTGGTGATGTTCGTGACCGCGGCGGTCACTGCGAGGCGCTCGAGCCCGACTTCGCTCAAAAATACGTCGCGACGGTGATCGCGCCGCCGAACGAGAAGCGCGGCGGGGCGTTCAGGGTCAGAAAGAAGTCGAAGAACCCGCGGCCACCGACCGAAATGCTGTCGGCCACGAAGAAGTCGACGCCAGCGGCCACCCCCGGCCCAACGAAGACCGCCGGCGCCGAAGTCGCCTCGCTCGACGCGGTCGATTCGCTCCGGCCGATGCCCAACACCGCCAGGTGCAGCTCGCCGTACGGGCGAATGCTCTCTTCGAGAAACAAGTAGCGCGCGCCGACCTGGCCACCACCACCCCAGATGAAGCCCGGGCCCGGTGGGTTGCCGACGAACTGCTTTTGGTAGAACAACATCAGCTGCACCCGCAGCACCGCTTCGAACCCGTTGTCGAGGTAGACGGCGCCCTGAAGGCCGATCGGCACGATGCCGTAGTCGACCAGGTCGTTGTCTCCGAGAATTTTGAAGCCGGCGAAGTCGAGCCCGAGGGCCCGGTTGGCGAAGCTCGCGCTCGCCTCAGCACGGGAGCCCACCAACGCGCTGATCAGCAGAGGCACCAGCAGTACTGCTTTACGCATGGCTCGTTGTCGCTCTCATTCTCTTGAAAGTTGCGAGAAGGCCCACGGCGCGGCAGCCTACTCGCTAACCCTTAGAAAACAGCCGGGTTTCCATCGTTGCGACCCGGGGAGTGCCCCTCTACACTTCGCTCCCCCATGAAGCAGTGTTTCGCCCTCCTCGCTCTCTTCGCGCTCTCCGGTTGTTTTGGCATCCCGCCTCCGACTCAGCGGGCGCTCGAGTGCAATGAGCTGTGCGCTCAGTACATCTCGACCGGCGATCTCGATCGGGCCGAGGTGCAGTGCGATCTGGGCCTGCAGTTCTCACCGCAGTACGCCGACCTCTACGTGAACAAAGGCATCATCGCGCTGCGCCGCGAGCAGACCGACAAGGCGAAGGAGCTCTTCATCAAGGCGCTCCGCTACAACCAGGAGCAGGCGCAGGCCTACAACAACCTGGGCTACATCTACCTGCACGCCCTCGAGTACGGCAAAGCGCACGACAACTTTCAGCGCGCCCTTCGGGTCAACCCTGATTACACCGAGGCCCGCTACAACCTGGCGCTCGCGCTCAAGGGCCTCAAGCAGCTCGACAAGGCCCGCAAAGAGCTTCGCACCATCGTCGAGATCAACCCGAACCTGGCCGACCCGCACGCGCAGCTGGGCTCGATCGCGCTCGAAGAGGGCGTCACCCAAGAAGCCATCGACGAGTTCACCAAGGCCACGCAGCTCGACCCCAACTTCGTCGACGCCTGGCTCAGCATGGGCAACGCCTACATGGAGGCCGGCAAGCCCTGCGACGGCAAAGACTCGTACAGCGCCTGCATCGAAATCGACAAAGAGAACGCGCAGTGCCGCAACAACATCATCATCGCCGAGAAGAAATGCCGGCTCCAAGACAAGGCCCTCGAAGACGTGAAGCTGAAGACCGCGGGCCTCAAGACCCCCGAGGGCGAATACACCCTCGCGCTGCAGATGCGTGACAAGGGGCTGATCAACGACGAAGAGCGCGCATACAAGCGCTGCCTCCGTTACGACTCGAAGTACCCGCAGTGCCACTTCGGCCTGTTCGAGATCTACAAAAACCGGAGCGACGAGAAGAACGCCACCATCGCCTGCCGCAATTTCTTGAAGTTCGCCAACGAGGCCGACTTTCGCTCGCAGATGCAAACCTGTCAGCAGTACGTACGAGACTGAGCGCTAACCCTTCGCCATGAGCGTACGGCTCACCATCAAAGCGCGTGGAGAACCCGGCGCCGCCGACAAGGCCGAGGTCGTCGTGCTCAACGACGACGTCATCACCATCGGCCGCGGAGAACAGTGCCTCGTGCAGCTGCGCCAGCAGGCCGTCTCTCAAGAGCACGCGCAGATCTCGCGCGATGACACCCTGTTCTTCTTGCAAGATCTCAACAGCACCTTCGGCACCAGCATCAACGGCGCCAAGCTCGGCAAGGGCGAAAAGCACCTGCTCAACAACGGCGACACCATCGCCATCGCGCAATACGACGTGATCTTCGACCGCGTCGCAGAGGTCGAAGAGGGCGAAGAACGCACCGGCCACACCCAGTTCATCAGCGCCAACGTCGTGCGCAACGTGATGAAGGGCGTCACCAACGGCGAGCAACCCTACCTGCGGGTGATGAACGGCCCCAAAGAGGGGCAGAAGGTGCTGATCGGCGCCGCCCAGGAGTACATCGTCGGCCGCGACGAGACCGCCGACATTCAGCTCGAAGACGACCTGGTCTCGCGCCGCCACGTGAAGGTTCGCCGCGATTGGGCCGGGGTCAGTGTCGAAGACCTCGGCAGCCGCAACGGCATCAAGGTCAACAAGAAGAAGGTCAAGCGCGTCACCTTGAAAGACCGCGACGAGGTGCAAATCGGCACGGTGAAGATGCTGTTCATCGACCCCGCCGAAATTCGCTCGCCGGTCGTGATGCCCGCCTCCGACGAAGACGAGTCGACCAACGCGTTGCCCGACGAGCCCGAGCCCCAGCCAGAAGAGCCAGAAGAAGAGCCCAACGTGCAGGTCTCGTCGGAGTTGAACCAAGCCGCCGAAGAGCAACCTGCCGCCGGGTCGACCGCCGATAAGAGGCTGGGGCCGAAGAAGAGCCGCCCGCCGATGAAGAGCAGGCCGAGCTCGACGGCGAGGAGCCGCCCGACGAGGGCGAGGGCGAAGAGGGCGGGCCCAAGGCAGGGTTGATCGACCTCAAGAACAAACAAAACCTGATCGTACTCGGCGTCGTCGCGTTGTTCGCGGTGATCGGCCTGGTGATTCTGGTTTTGTTGCTCGTCGGGTTCTGACGAGACCCGGCGGCGCGGGTTGGCTACCCGATGCTGATGCGCGCCACGGGCTGAATGTTGAGCTCCGGTGAGAGCTCTTGGTAGCTCACGACTGAGAAGGGCGGGTTGAACTCGTACTCGAGCAGCTTTCGCACGTACCGCCGAATGTCCATCGAGGTGAGAATCACCGGGCGCTGTGCGGTGGGCGGCAGGTGACCGCACTCGTTCTTCACCGCCTGCACGATTTCTTGCGCGATGTCGGGCTCGAGCGCCAGGTGGGTGCCGGCACTGGTGCGCTTGATGCTGCTGCGAATGGCCTCTTCGATTTGCTGCTCGAGCAGGTAGACGATCAGCGTGCTGGTGCCGCGCGCATACTTGTTCGAGACGTAGCGCTTGAGCGAGCTGCGCACGTGCTCGGTGAGCATCACGCTGTCGGCCTCGGTCTGACCGTGCTCGGCGAGCGCCTGCAAAATGCCACGAAGGTCGCGCACCGAGATCTCTTCTTCGACCAACCGGCCCAAAATGTCGGCCAGTTTCAAGATGTTCACCACCTTGGGGATGACCTCTTTGACGATCGCCGGGAAGGCCTTCTCGAGCTGGTCGAGCATGGTCTGCACTTCTTGCACGCCGACGAACTCCCGCGCGTGCCGTCGCAGCACTGCCGCCACGTGCAGAATCATGTAGCCCGGCACGTCCCACGTGGTGAGGCCGGCCGATTCGAGCATGTCTTTGTGGTACTCGGGCACCCACGCGGCGGGCTGGCGCGTCGCCGGGTTCACCGCTTCGAAGCCCTCGACGTTCATCAGCCGCAAACGGTCGACGGTGTCGTTGACCAGAATGTGCCCCAGCGTCGCCTGGCCGGTGACCACTGGCACTTCGTTGATTTGAATCTGGTACGAGCCCGGCGGCAGCCCGGGGTTGCCGCGCGCGCGAACGCCGGGGTAGCGAACTCCGAGCTCGACGAAGAGCCCGTCACGCATGAACGGTATGAGCTCGAACAAGAACTTGCCGCCGTCTTGCCGCGAGTCGACGAACGGCACCAACGCGTCGGAGACCTCGAGCACGATCGGCGTGACGACCGGTATGAAGAGCTCGGAGTCGGGGTTGATCGGCTCCTTTGCCTGCGGCTCGGCGGCCATTGGTGGCGCGTCGGGGTTGTCGCTGTGGTCGATGCCCCCGGGCTCGCTCTCGCCCATCTCGGCCCGGCGCTCACGGCGCATCATGTAGTAGGCCGCGCCACCCGCGGTAATCGAGAGCAAGAAGAACGGCGCCTTCGGCAGGCCTGGCACCAGGGCCAGCACGAAGAGCATGCCAGCGGCGATCATGATCGCTCGGGGGTATGCGATCAGCTGAGTGCTGATGTCTTTGCCGAGGTGAGCGCCCTCTTCTTCGCCGCCGACGCGGGTCACGATGATACCGGCCGCGGTTGAAATCAAAATCGCGGGGATCATGCCGACCAGACCGTCGCCGATGGTGAGCAGCGCGTACTTCTGCGCCGCTTCAGCCACGCCAAGCCCCTTTTGCCCGACGCCGATCGCCAGACCGCCGACGATGTTGACCACGGTGATGATGATGCCGGCGATGGCGTCGCCTTTGACGAACTTCATCGCGCCGTCCATCGCTCCGAAGAGCTGGCTCTCGCGCTCGAGGTCGCGGCGCTTGCGCTTGCCTTCTTCCATCTCGATTGACCCGGCTCGCAGGTCGGCGTCGATCGACATCTGCTTGCCAGGCATCGCGTCGAGGGTGAAGCGGGCGGCGACTTCGGCGACGCGCTCCGAGCCCTTCGAGATGACGATGAAGTTCACGATCACCAAGATCACGAAGATGATGCCACCGACCACGAAGTTGCCGCGCGCCACGAAGTTACCGAACGCGTAGACGACCTCACCCGCGTCTCCGACCGACAAGATCAATCGCGTCGTCGAGACCGTCAGCGCCAACCGGTACATCGTCGTAATCAGCAACAGCGTGGGGAAGATACTGATCTGCAGCGCCCCCGGTATGTAGAGCGAGATCAACAGAATCAGCACCGACAAGCTGATGTTGAAGGTCAGCAGCACATCGAGCAGAAACGTCGGCAGCGGCACGATCAGCATGCCAATGATGGCGATCACGACAATCGCCAGCAAAATATCCGAGTACTTATTGATGAAGGCGTATTGTTGTGCAGCCACGGGTGCGCCGAAGGCTACTGCAACTGGCCTGGCAATGCGCGATCCTGCCTACCGACGGGCAGGCTTCTTGGCCATTTTGAGCAGCCGGTGGGCCCGCTCGACGAACGGGTCGTTCGCCGCGCCATGTGCGATGGCGTGCTCGAAGTCTTCAATCGCTGGCCGCAGCTTGCGTTTGTGAAGCCTCAGCTCACCGCGGTACACCCGCGCCGCGATGTCGCTGGGGTCTAAGTCGAGGGCCGCCTCGAAGTGCTCGAGAGCCTTGGGTAATTCGTTGAGCGCCAGCGACACCGTGCCCAGCATCGTTCGTACGAATGCGTCATTCGGCATCGAGAGCGACAACCCCTCGAACACGATCTTCGCCTCGCGC